>JAHXHI010000212.1 GCA_025656775.1 gamma proteobacterium symbiont of Bathyaustriella thionipta | reverse complement strand
TGGATGTTTAATGTGGATGGTGCCCGAAGTAAGTTGAATCGGGCATATGAAAAGTTAATCGGTCAAAATTAATGTGTTTAGGTACTAGTTCCAGAGAATCCATGTCGAGTATTCTGGTTCGTTTTGAAGAGTTGGAAGAACGCCTGTTTGATAAACGTCTGGCTGATCTGCGCCGTGAAATTCAACATATTGAAAATACCCGACTGCCTGAAGAAGCAGAATCACCGCTGATCCTTGAGCTGACATCTTCCAGTGCTTTCCCTACCGCAACCCTTGTTTTATCCAGCAAGGATTATGATGAAAACCTGCGTTTTTTTGCCACCGAACTGGATAAGGAAATGGAACGTCTGCAGTTTGTAGCACGTGTTGATATGCTTGGCACCAGTGATCCCGAAATGATCGTGGATATTGATATGGAGCGTTTAACCGGACTGGGCTTATCACCTGCGGTTATTGCCCGGACAATTCAGGCACAATTTAAAGATATTGCAGCCGGTTCGTTGAATATTCAAGATCAGCAATGGCTGATTAGTATTAAAGGCAGCAGTGATGATCCGGAGCATCTGGCTAATTTACCGATTCAGGGAATAAGTCATCAGGTTTTATTAGGTGATATTGCTAAAATTTATCTGTCTCAAACCAGGCTGACGAGCAAAGCACTCTATCAGAATCATCCGGCCATTATTTTTTCAGTGTTTAAAAAAGATCATGTGAATACACTGCAGATGATTGATGATCTCAGGTCTTTTATTCATGAAAAAAATCGTTTGAGCAGTGTGACGGGTATCAATATCACCTTACTGGATGACAGTACTTCTCTCACCCGTAAAGCCATTAAAATCATGCAGAATAATGCCCTGATTGGTTTATCTTTAGTGTTATTAGTGACCTGGTTTTTTCTGGGCAGTCGAATTGCGTTTTTTACCACCATAGGGATTCCATTTACGCTGGCCGGGACATTCTGGGTTTTAAACAGTCTTGGCCAAAGCATTAATAACGCCATTTTATTAGGGGTGTGATTGTTTTGGGTATGTTGGTTGATGATGCGATTGTGGTGGTGGAATCCATGTACACCAGAATGCGCCGTGGTGTTGATACGACACAGGCCGCGATTGAAGCACTCAAAGAAGTGGTTTCTCCTGTAACCGCTTCTGTGTTAACGACGATGGCGGCGTTTTTGCCGTTGATGCTGCTGCCAGGAATTTTGGGCGAGTTTATGCTGGTGATCCCTCTGGTTGTAACCGTTGCGCTGGCTATCAGTCTGCTTGAAGCCTATTGGATGCTACCGGCTCATCTTATTGTCAGTAAACCGGACTATTCGGTTAAAAAAGGCCATGCGCGGGGCTGGTATCGAATACAAGTCCTCAGGGAAGGGTTTACTCATGGGCTGCAGCTTTTCTACAGCCGCCTGCTCATCGCTTCACTGAGACGACCAAAATCATTATTACTGGCTTTATTTCTGCTGTTTTGTGGTGCTGTTTATGCGTTGCAAAGTGGACAAATTAAAGTTAACTTTTTTGCTGGTGAACCCTTTCCTGTGTTGTATGTTAATTTAAAAATGAAAGAAGGCACACCGATTGATTATACTCTGGAAAAAGTTAAACAGCTGGAAAACAGGGTCAAACAGGATTTTGAGCGGGATGATTATCGAGAAATAGTCTCTTACGCGGGGATTTATTTTACTCAGACAGAGCCGCTTTTTGGTGAACATTATGGTCAGGTAATGATTTCTCTAACAGAAACGACGCCCGAAGCTTTGCTTATTCTGCATAAAAGGGTAAAAGCACGATTCAAACAAATGACGGGCGTTGAAGAAATGTCGCTGTTACAACTGGAAGACGGCCCGCCTGTCAGTCGTGCTATCAGTATCAAAGTTCAGGGGGCTGAATTTGCCGCGATTCAAACGGCAGTTGTGGATTTACAACACATACTGAAAGCGGTCCCTGAAATTGAAAATATCATGATTCAGGATAGTGCGGGTACTATGGAATTAAAGCTGCAGCTTAATCAGGATGCGGTACATCGTGCAGGCTTATCTCCTGATCAGGTTATGCGTGATATCCGGTTGTTGGCAGAGGGTGAAATTGTCACCAGCTTTCAACATCGTGGTGAAGAAGTTGATATTCGGGTTAAAGCGGGTATGAATTCTCAGCAGGAAAATAATAAGCGGGGGCAAGGGGCAAAAACAATTGAAAACTGGCTGCAGACACCCATCGGCTTCTTTGATGAGCACAGTGGTAAATTACTTTCTATCCCCTTGAATGAATTAGTTAAAGTTGACTATTAACTAACTCGCAGTCAGATCCGTCACCATAATTTGCAGCGTGTGGTGTTAGTTGAAGCAGATATTAAAGAAGGCGGGCGCAATACACTGCAAATTAATCATTTGATACAGGAACGGTGGCATGAGTTAAAAATCAAACACCCTGATATCAGCCTGGATTTTTCAGGTGAGCTGGATGATATTGAAGAAAGTCTTGATGCCATGCCTTACCTTTTTTTAATGGGGGTGGGTTTAATTTATCTGATAATTGGTGCCCAGTTTCGCAGTTATTTTCAGCCTTTATTAATTTTAGCGACAATTCCTCTGGCTTTTACCGGGGTTGTGGCAGGCCTGATGATTACCTCAAATCCACTGAGTCTTTATACCCTTTATGGCATTGTGGCTCTGGTTGGTATTGCAGTCAATGCGTCAATTGTCCTGATTTCGGCTGCCAATTCCCGTTTGCAACAGGGAATGAGTGTCAATCATGCCATTATTTATGCTGCCAGACGACGTGTAATTCCTATCTTGATCACTTCTTTAACAACGATTGCAGGGCTTTTTTCTCTGGCCAGTGGTTTTGCCGGAAAGTCACTGATCTGGGGGCCTTTAGCAACAGCCATTGTTTGGGGGTTGGCGTTTTCAACGCTGCTTACTTTATTTGTGATCCCTTTGCTGTATAAGTTTTTTATGCGATATTCCAGGGTGGCTCGAGCGAATGGTTCTTCAAATTGATAGTAATGCATTATAATGGTGCGTTTCTTGATATTTTGAACCATAAAAGTGCATTGTGATGGCTTTGTTCTCATTTCTTGTTCATACCATATAAATCAAGTCTTTGATTATTACGGTGATGTTCTTATGTGGTGCAAATATTGCATAAGAAGGGCATCTAAAAATTTTTTTAAGGGTATTTCAATGATAAAAAATCTTAAAATATCAGGTATTAGCCTGATTTCTCTATCCCTTTTGTGCCTTTCAGGCAATGTTATGGCTGAAGATACCTTAAATGGTGCAGATACTGCCTGGATTATGGTTTCTACGGCACTGGTTCTGTTTATGACTCTGCCTGGCCTGGCTTTGTTTTATGGTGGACTGGTTCGAACTAAAAACGTTCTGTCAGTATTAATGCAGTGTTTTGCCATTACCAGCATCATGTCAGTCTTATGGCTGGTGGCGGGTTATTCATTAGCCTTTAGTGACGGCGGTTCAATGAACTCATTTATTGGTGGCTTTGATAAAGTTCTTTTTGCCGGTGTGATGGAAGGAAGTGTTTCAGGGACTATTCCTGAAGGACTTTTTGCATTGTTTCAAATGACCTTTGCTATTATTACGCCGGCTTTGATTGTGGGTGCTTTTGCCGAACGTGCCCGTTTTTCTGCCATGATGATATTTAGTGCTATCTGGCTGTTTGTTGTTTATGTACCGATCACTCACTGGGTTTGGGCTGAAGGAGGCTGGTTGTTTGAAATGGGCTTATTGGACTTTGCGGGTGGTACTGTCGTTCATATTACCGCGGGTGTTGCAGCATTAGTGACCGCAGTTGTTATTGGTGAACGTAGAGGTTTTGGTGTACATGCGATGCCTCCTCATAACCTGACGATGACTGTTATTGGCGCCGGAATGTTATGGGTCGGCTGGTTCGGCTTTAATGGCGGTAGTGCTCTGGCTGCTGATGGTAATGCCGCAATGGCAATGTTAGTGACCCATATCTCTGCTGCGGCAGGTGCGGGTATGTGGGCGACTATCGAATGGCTGAGACATGGTAAACCCTCGGTTCTGGGTATTGTCACGGGTATGGTTGCAGGCCTGGGTACGATTACTCCCGCATCAGGCTTTGTTGGCCCTGCTGGTGGTTTAGCAATTGGACTTTCTGCAGGTATTGTCTGTTATACCGCTACCCAGTTTATTAAAGTGAAACTAAAGCTGGATGATTCACTGGATGTATTTCCAGTTCATGGTGTGGGTGGTATTTTAGGTACCCTCCTGGCGGGTATTTTTGCTTCAGCAGGTCTGGGCGTTTTCTCTGGTCAGGGGTATGCCGAGGGTATGAATATGGGCAGTCAGGTCTGGGTTCAGATTATTGGTATTGGCTCAACCATGGTTTACACTGCTGTCATGACTTACCTGATATTAAAACTGGTTGGAATGTTTGTTGAGTTACGTGTTGATCGTGAGCAGGAGACTGAAGGTCTGGATATTGCGTCACATGATGAACGTGGATATGACTTCTAAGTTTTGCTTTTGTTATAACTAACAGCGTGTACGGATTAGATGCATCTGTCTAATTCGCACTTCTGTATCACTGATTCTTTCCTAATCAAATCAGGCAGTACATCTCGGTATGGGCTGTTTTCTCCTTTCTCAAATATCTTCTGAAAAATAATAGCGAGGCAATATGAAGTCTTTATCATTAAGCTTATTGGTCAGGCATCTATATTTGATAACACTGTTATTTTCACTGCAGGTTTCAGCGCAGAGTTCTCTCTGGCAGGTGAGTAAGAATGGCCATACGCTCTATCTTGGCGGTACGATTCATGTGCTTGAGAAGGCAGATTATCCTTTACCAAAGGAATTTGAAGATGCTTTTTTAAAGGCGGATACTGTTGTTTTTGAAACGGATATTGCACAGGCAAAGCAACCTGAGTTTGCCCAAAAGATGATGCAGCAAATGCGCTATCCTGAAGGAAAAACACTTAAAGACGTGCTCAATAAAACCACCTATCAACGATTATCCCGTTATTTTTCGGATAAAATGCCAATGGCCCAGGTTGACGTGTTTAAGCCGGGTATGGTGGTTATGATATTGTCTGCTATCGAGTTACAACGCCTGGGAATGGTGGTTGCCGGTGTTGATGAACACTTCTGGTTTCGTGCAGAAAAAGCAGCTAAGAATACAGATATTCTGGAAACACTGGATGAACAATTAGCATTTTTAGTTGCGATGGGACAGGGTAATGAAAATGAGTTGATTATGAATTCTCTAGATGAACTCAATGAAATGGGCGCGATAATCGATGCCTTAAAAAAAGCATGGCGTACGGGTGATCAAGCAGTAATGAACAGCATTATCCTGCAGGATATGATGGCTGTTTATCCCGACCTCTATCAAAAATTATTGGTGACGCGCAATGATAACTGGCTGCCAAAAATTGAAAAGATGTTACAAGATAAGCGTATCGAATTTGTTTTAGTGGGTTCTTTACACCTGATGGGAAATGATGGTTTGTTACAATTACTGCGAAATAAAGGTTATCAAATTAGTTATTATTTACAGTCAGAGAAATAAACCATGGTGTTTATTCAATCAATGAATGATCCTGATAAACCCGTAATCATCATGCGTGCTTTTTTCGACTGAGGGAAAATGAGATTTTTTAATTGTCATCATCTGACAGGAATACAATAAAAATGGAAAAAAAACTAAAAATATGTTATTTTTCCGCTCCTTAAGTTAAATCTTTAGCACTTTATCCCTATATCCATATAAAAATGTGAGGACGCATCCCGATGCCCGGTAAGTTGTTTATTCAAACCTTTGGTTGCCAGATGAACGAGTATGACTCGGCAAAAATGGCGGATGTTTTGCGAGAGTCGCATGGGGTTGAACAAGTACAGGCGCCTCAGGGTGCTGATATTTTATTGCTTAATACCTGTTCAATCAGAGAAAAAGCACAGGAAAAAGTCTTTTCATTACTCGGCCGTTTTCGTCAGCTTAAAGAGCTGAATCCAAATATTGTTATTGGTGTGGGCGGTTGTGTTGCCAGTCAGGAAGGTGATCTGATCCGTCAACGAGCGCCTTATGTGGATCTGGTTTTTGGTCCGCAGACCTTGCACCGTTTACCGCAGATGCTGGATGAGGTGTCAAAAATTCATCAACCGGTCATTGACGTTTCTTTCCCCGAAATTGAAAAATTTGATAATCTGCCCGAGCCTCGTGCCGAAGGCCCCAGTGCTTTTGTGTCTGTTATGGAAGGCTGTAGCAAGTACTGTACTTTTTGTGTGGTTCCCTATACCCGTGGTGAAGAGATCTCTCGCCCTTTAGATGACGTGGTTGCTGAAGTGGCTGCGCTTGCTCAACAGGGTGTGATTGAAGTGAATCTACTGGGGCAAAATGTGAATGCCTATCGCGGTGAAACTCATGAGGGTGATATCGCTGATCTGGCGATGTTGATCCACTATATTGCTCAAATTGAGGGTATCAAGCGTATTCGTTACACGACCTCTCATCCCAATGAATTTTCAGATAGCTTAATAGAGGTTTATGGTGAAGTACCTGAACTGGTGAGTTTTTTACATTTACCGGTACAAAGTGGTTCCGATAGAATTTTGAACCTGATGAAACGTGGTCATACTGCGCTGGAATATAAGAGCAAAATCAAACGTATTCGTGAGGCTCGTCCGGATATTTACCTGTCATCTGATTTTATCGTGGGTTTTCCCGGTGAAACTGAGGCCGACTTTCAGGCAACCATGCAGTTAATCGAAGCGATTCGTTTTGATCAGAGTTTTAGTTTTATTTATAGTCCAAGGCCGGGTACGCCGGCTTCATCATTGCCTGATGATGTACCGATGGAAGTAAAGAAAGAACGCCTGAGTCAATTGCAGGCACGTATTAATGAGTTTGCTCTGGCGTATTCACAAGAGATGATAGGCACAATTCAGCCGGTTCTGGTCTATGGCACATCGAAAAAGGATAGCGCTGAAATTGCTGGTAGAACAGAGAACAATCGAGTCGTAAATTTTGATCCCAAAGGGCAGGATTTAGTCGGCAAAATTATACCTGTTAAAATAACTGAAGCTTATCGTAATTCATTACGGGGTGAACTGGTTTAAATGATGACAAAGAAAATGACCCATGAAACCGTTCAGACAAAAGCCACACAACTGGTGCTTGAACCGGTCGATAATTCCCGCCTGGTTAATCTATGCGGGCAGCTGGATGAACACCTGAGATTAATTGAACGCCGTTTGGCCGTACAAATTGCCAACCGCGGCAACCTGTTTAAGATAACCGGTAAGCCGGATGACAGAGATGCGGCCATTGCGGTATTAGAAAGCTTGTATGAAGAGAGCAACAACCTTGTTCTGGACCCTCAGCGAGTTCATCTCTTTTTACAGGAATCGGGTATTGAAGCACAGACAAAAAACATTGCCCAAACCCTTAATAATGAGACCGTTGATCCGCCGGGCAATGAGGTCTCAATTCTTGCCGGCCGCAGTTTAATCAAACCTCGGGGTAAAAATCAGCAGGACTATTTACAGCGGGTGCTGCAGCATGACATTAATTTTGGTATTGGGCCGGCGGGTACAGGCAAAACATTTCTGGCAGTTGCCTGTGCTGTACAAGCACTGGAACGTGATCAGGTAAGACGAATTATATTAACACGTCCTGCGGTTGAAGCAGGCGAGAATCTCGGTTTTTTACCGGGTGATTTATCGCAAAAAATCGATCCGTATTTACGACCGCTTTATGATGCATTATATGAAATGTTAGGTTTTGAAAAAGTGGGTAAGTTGATTGAGCGTAATGTGATTGAAGTAGCGCCTCTGGCTTTTATGCGGGGTAGAAGTCTCAATGAATCGTTTATTATTTTAGATGAAGCACAAAATACGACTCGTGAACAAATGAAGATGTTTTTAACACGTATTGGTTTTGGTTCGACGGCGATTGTCACCGGTGATATTACTCAGATTGATCTGCCAGGCGGCAGACCTTCCGGTTTAAATCATGCGATAAACGTCTTATCAAAAGTAAAAGGGATTAGCTTTACCAACTTCAATTCTAAAGATGTTGTCCGACATGCTCTGGTGCAAAAAATTGTTGATGCTTACGAAAAAAGTGATCGCCTGGAAGAAAAGCAGGAAAATTCAGCCAGTGCTAAAAAAAGAACGTAGTCAATGAATCGTGAATTTACTCTCTATCTGGATCTGCAAAATACAATTGACTCTGACAGTATTCCCGTTAAGTATAAAATAGAATCCTGGGTGAAATGTGCTCTTATGGCTGAGCAGCAGATGCCAAATAGTGAACAGCGGGTAAACAATGATTATGAGTTGACAATACGTATTGTCGATAAAGACGAAATTCAGTCTTTAAATAAAACCTATCGTCATAAAGACAAAGCCACCAATGTGCTTTCTTTTCCTTATGAAGACTTTCCTTTTGATACACCTTTGGAAATACAGGTCCCTTTACTGGGTGATTTGGTTATCTGTCATGATATTGTGGTAGAAGAAGCACAGCAGCAGGGCAAAAGCATTGAAGCACATTGGGCACATATGGTGATTCACGGTGTCTTGCACCTTAAAGGCTATGATCATATTGAAGATGATGAGGCATCGATCATGGAAGCACTGGAAGTGACTATTTTGAAAAAATTAAATATCTCCGATCCTTACCATTAATTGTCAGTGAGAATAGACAGTTTGCTGTGGGAAGGAAAAGGCTGGTTTTGCATGTTTTTCTGTGCTCATGTAAAATTAACACTCCTGTCGATTATAATATGTCCCGATTTTTTCGAGGTATTAATACTTGGCTTAACTTCGTTTTAAAGAGTCCGTTTAACAAATGAAACAAGAGCGACCTGGCAGGACTTCTGTATTAAAAAGTGGAAGTCTTAATTTATTAAAACGAATAGGTCATGCCATAATTGGTGAAATCAGCGATAAGTCCAGCCTGATGGATATATTACGTGATGTTCAATCTCGCAATATAATCAGCAGCGAAACGCTCTCCATGATTGAAGGCGTGATGGAAGTGACCGATACTCAGGTACGTGAGGTGATGATACCGCGCTCACAGATGATTGTGATTGAAAGTGATGCCGGCGCCGATGTCATTCTTGGCTGTATTATTGAATCTTCCCATTCTCGTTTTCCTGTTATTGGTGATAATCGTGATGATATTGAAGGTATTATTCTGGCTAAGGATATGCTGAATTTTTTCGCTAATGAAGATCACAAAAAACTGGATTTGAAAGAATACATGCGTCCCGCAGTGTTTATTCCGGAAAGTAAACGTCTTAATGTGTTACTCAGAGATTTTCGCACCAATCGCAACCATATGGCTATGGTGGTTGATGAGTATGGCGGTGTTTCAGGTTTAGTGACTATTGAAGATGTTCTGGAAGAAATTGTCGGTGAAATCGAAGATGAGCATGATGTAGAAGAAGATAGTAATATTACCTCTCATGGTGAAGGGGTTTATAGTGTTCAGGCTTTGACTGAAATTGATGAATTTAATCGTTTTTTCAGATCCAGTTTCAGCAATGATAAGTTTGATACCATTGGCGGTATTATTATGAATGCCTTTGGTTATATGCCTCAAAGAGGTGAAGAAATTGAGCTGGGTAATTTTTTATTTAAAGTGACTCGCGCCGATCATCGCCGTATTCATAGTGTCAGAGTCATTAGAGTCTCTGTCACCGGCTCAGCCTGATCATTAATGTCTCAACCCATCGTAAAACAAGGTGTGGCACAACAAACTTCCGGTACTGAACCTGTTAACAGAAGTTTGCTTGAATATTTACCCCGGAAATTACGTCAATGGCTTATCAGCGGAATTTCTGCCTGGCTTTTGGTTTTTATTCTGGGTGCTCTGATGCCTTTAGCTTTTGCACCCTTTAATACCCGCTCAAGCTTATTCTCTTATCTTATTTTTTTCCCTGTCGCGCTTTTTTTATATCAATTACTGCACACAAGCAGTGCCAAAGAGGCATTTTATAAAGGCGCAGTATTTGGTGTTGGTTTGTTTTCGGTCGGGGTTTCCTGGCTGTATGTTGCTATTCACGATTTTGGTGCCGCCCACTGGTCTCTTGCCGGAATATTCACCGGGGTGTTTATTTTATTTCTATCCTCTTTCTATGCTTTATTTGCTTTGAGTGTTTTTAAAATAAGGCAAAAAAAGTCTGTTTCACAAACACAATTAAGCCTTTTTTACCTGCCTGTGCTATGGGTTTTATTTGAGTGGCTCCGCAGCTGGTTGCTGACCGGCTTTCCATGGATACTATCTGGCTATCCTCTGATTGAGACGCCTCTTGCCGGTTTTGCACCAGTCACGGGTATTTATGGCCTCTCACTGCTGGTGATTTTTATCTCGGCATTACTGATTGTCAGAGTAAAACCGGTTGTCAGTCTTACCAGTATTGTGTTGTTATTTATCGGCGGTGCTCTGCTGGGGCAGATTCAATGGAGTAAAGCACAGGGTGAATCATTATCTGTGGCGCTGATTCAGGGAAATGTTAACCAGACAGTAAAATGGGATCGCTGGCAGCTGGAAAAAACCAAACAGCTCTATGTGTCATTGAGCAAGGATCAATGGCAAAGTAATGATCTGATTGTCTGGCCGGAAAATGCCATTCCAGTGTTCTACCATACTCTGGAAAGCAGCTTTTATCATCATCTGGCATTGCAGGCAGAAAAAACACAAACAGAGCTGATCACGGGGCTGCCATTTTTTGATGATAAAACACAACAATACTATAACGCAATGACCAACCTGGGTGGCGAACAGGGATATTACTATAAAACTCACCTGGTGCCTTTTGGTGAATATGTGCCTCTGGCTGCGTTAATTCGCGGTATTATTCAATTTTTTGATATGCCCATGTCTGGCTTTAGTGCAGGAGATACTGAGCAAGCGCCGTTATTAATTAAAGGCCATAAAACGGTGATTACGCTGTGTTATGAAGATGTATTTCCTCAGGACATGATGACGCATATTCCCCATTCAAAATTTATGATCAACTTATCCAATAACGGCTGGTATGGTGATTCCTTTGCGCCACATCAACATTTTGAAATGGCTCGAATGCGAGCCCTGGAAACGGGTCGTGAACTGATCCGCAGTACCACCAGCGGTATTTCAGCACTGATTGATTCTAAGGGTAAGGTAATGGTGCAGGGCCCGCAATTCAAAACGGCTGTTATAAACGGAAAAATACAACCCAGAACAGGTATGACACCTTACGTTTTTTGGGGTAATTATCCAATTATACTGTTGTTTGCTGTGGCCTTATTCCTGCTCAGAAAAGCACAAAATCGCTAATTTTCAGTTTGCTATATTATCAGCTCATTTCTGGATGGATTGTAGCGGACACACCTGCCTGCCACCCTGAGTGGCATACACACTATGGATTTCCGGTATCGTGCGCAATGTATCAACGATGGCGGTATAATCATTCGTCTGTACAGATTTATCAAACTTAATAATGACAGAGCCGTCACGATGAACATTGTATGATGCCTGATTATCCAGATCATAGTCGAACAAAGTGGCTGCCGTTTTAGCATCAGCCGCATTTTGTATCAGCCGCTCCTGTTGAGTCAGTTCATTTGACTGGCAGGCTGAAAGTATGACAAGCATACCCATCATTACAAGTCCGTTAGCGAACTTGATAAATGGTGATAAGAAAAGAGGCCTTATATCGATTTTGTACATATCAATGCCTCTTAAACAGTATGCTGGGCTTAATTGTTCTTCGCTGTTAATCGTAACCAGAGATAACCGCAGGTGCCGGCAATAATTGAGGCAAATAATACACCGGTTTTTGCCATTAATAGATATTCAGAATTATTTGCAAAGCCCAGTTCGGCAATAAAAATAGACATCGTAAAACCAATACCGGCTAAAAAGCCGACACCGATTAAATGGTGGCCCGTCATGCCTTCAGGTAGCTTTCCCAGTCCAAATTTGATAGCTAACCAGGTAATACCGGCGACTCCAATTAACTTACCCAGAATTAAGCCAGCCATAACACCCAGTGCAACAGGATGGCTCAATGTTTGACCTATGGTGCTGATATCAACAGGAATACCGGCATTGGCTAAGGCAAAAAGTGGAATAACGATAAAAGCAACAGGCATATGCATGGCATGTTCCAGTCGTTGTAAGGGCGACTCGACTGAATGTACACCATTTTCCAATGTTTGTAACATGGCTCGTGAATCATTGTCATGAATAATACAGGTATTTTTGGTATCGTTATTTTTATTCTGGGAGGCTTTTAAATGATTAAGCACATCACTCATATGATCAACAAACAGTGTGTGATCAAATTTTGGTTTAACCGGTATGGTGAGAGCCACCAAAACACCGGCTAATGTGGCATGAACACCTGATTGCAGCATGGCAAACCACAAAATAGTACCCACAATAAAATAAGGTAATGGTTTTCTAATGCCCATACGGTTAAAGATAACCAGTATAATAAGGGAGATAATTGCCAGGGCCAGCCAGTTAATGAATATTTGTTCGGTATAAAACAGAGCAATAACAACGACAGCACCCAGGTCGTCAACAATGGCCAAACCGACTAAAAACGTGAGTACTGTTCTGGGCACTCGTGAACCCAGTAAGACAAGAACGCCCACGGCAAAAGCAATGTCGGTTGCCATGGGTACACCCCAACCTGTTGCGGCATCGGTGTTGATATTAAGAAAAAAGAATAGCATGGCAGGAACGAGCATACCGCCAATGGCGGCAATAATAGGCATCATGGCCGCTTTAGGATCAGATAATTCACCGACAATGACTTCACGTTTTATTTCTAAACCAACCACTAAAAAGAAGAAGGCCATCAAACCGTCATTGATCCAGTGGTGCAGGGTATATCTTAATTCACCCATGCCGCCTAGAGAAATAGCCAGTTCGGTATGTAGAATATGTTCGTAATGGTGAGACAAAAAACTATTGGCAAGAAACATGGCCAAAATAGCACTCATCATTAAAATCAGACCAGAAGTGGTTTCTTCATGGATAAACTCTTCAAAGGGAGTCATGATTTTATCAAAGGATTTTTCCCAGGGTTGAAAATTGGTATCTGTTTTTTTCATTGTTCTATTATTAATCTTTGTTAAAAATGAGATGTTAAACTATACCTTAAACCAGTTGACTTATATAGCTTAAATTGATTCTATAATAGTATAAATCGTCCTTTTTCAGTTTAGCGTAGCGCATCATTATCAGCTGAGTATATCCGGCTGTTTTATGGCAGGCTTTAAACTGCAGCAAACAAACGGAACTGACCATCAATAAAATGAAATACCCTCTTTATATTGGCTTATGCTTCATGTTGCTTAATGAGTTGGTTTGTTCGCAAGTCATTGAAACATATACTATTAAAGTGGATTCTGGCTGTATCAATGATGAAAGTCTGGTGGTGCTTTCAGGTGCGCAAATACCGGCGTTATCAGGCCACAATATAGCGCGTCTGTCACTGCTGAATTATTCACAGCTGAACTCTCAGGAAAAATTACAGGCAATTGTCTTCCAGGTTGATCAAAAAGATACACAGGGTCGTTATTTTTTAACTGAAAATTATCGTGATAAAAGCAATAATAAAAATACTTTATTTACAGATAACGATGAACTGGTTTTCAGAAGAAAAGATTTAAAAAATCGCATTGATTATGCGTCTGAATTATTAAAAAAACATACACTCATTGAACTTGAAATTATTACGGACTCTGATGCAGCAGAGTCCGGAAATAGATCAAAATGGCTCTATATTGAACTGGATGTTAAAAATTCACTATCTGCTTCTGAACGTAATCACTTTCTCAGTTATGAGCATGAACAGGATTGTGTCACCAGTTCAATATACAAAATAGGTTTTTCAAAAGCTCAGCCATTTTTGCTTGATAGTTTTCACTGGCGTTTACCAGAGCAATCTGGCTGGAGTGATGATATGACCGATACGATGAAAATCCGTCATTTAGGTAAGTTTTTCGGACTGCCTTTTAAACGCACTCAAAATGACTATCACTCACACCTGATAGCAGTCAAAGAAGGGCCGCTGAGGATCATTCGACGCACTGAAAATCGAATAAAAGTGTTCTGGAAGTTGAAAAGTCCAGCCCTTTTTATTGATTATGTAATGATGCCTGATGGCTTTGTTATGGATACTATGATTGACATCCCCTTTAATATTTCATTTTTTTCAGTGATCTGGCGACAGTCACCACGATGGACTGGAATAATCAGGCAGAAAACAATGAACTGAGTATTCAATGTACAAAAGAGTATCCGGATATGCCGATAAATGGTCTGGAATCAGCTAATAAAACAGCCTTTAATCAAATTAAAGGTCGTTCTTTTTCACTGACCGGCAGTAAAGTAAATTTTAACGTTGCGCTGGATATTCCTGATGATTTTCCCATTCAGTCAACTCTTTATCTCAGGGATGCGATTCAGGAAATTGATCCGCCGGAAAATTTCCCTGGTCAGTTCGGTAATGTGGGCTTTAAAACAACCGGTTGGGAAAATATTTCCAGTCAATTATATCATCTGAATTTTACGGTATGCGTCGAGTCTGTGAAGTAGTGAATAATGCGACCTGGATATTCGTAAGTTGCTGGTTTCTCAGCTATACTATTTTAATCAGAACCCCTATGAGTCCTTTGATTTTTTTAAAAAGCGAATGAATAAATGATAGATGCCTGTGGATAATGTGAGCCCGGAATATCGAATAAATTACAATCACTCAATACTTGACATTGAATTGTTTGGTGACTGGATCCTTGACTCTGAATATCCAGATGATTTTGATGATGAGCTGGAGCTGCAATTCAAGAAAAATTCAGATATTAAACAAGTCAATGTCACTATGACTCAGGTGACGCAATGGAATTCAGCCCTATTGACTTCGATTCTGTCGCTTAAAAAATTATGTTTGCAGTTTCAGGTTCAATTGGATACGACTCAACTGCCTGCAGAAATGATCCGTTTAATCGACTTATCATCCAAAGTTCCTAAACGTGATGTGGATGATCATATTGCTAAAAATACTAAGTTTTTACATAACGTAGGCAGCAATGTTATTTCATCAATAAAAGAAACAGGTGAAGTCATTGCCTTTCTCAGTAATGCCAGTGTTGCATTTATATCAATGCTCAGGGGCAAAGCGGTTTATCGTTCATCAGATACCTGGCTGGTGATGCAGCAAACCGGGGCGGAAGCAATGCCCATCGTCAGCCTGCTTAATTTCCTTGTGGGTGCAATTCTTGGCTATATTGGTGCCATGCAATTAGAAAAGTTTGGTGCCGAAATTTTTATTGGTGACATGGTTGGCGTCGCAATGACACGGGAAATTGCGGCTATTATTACTGCGATTATT
The DNA here is from genome assembly GCA_025656775.1 of gamma proteobacterium symbiont of Bathyaustriella thionipta. Taxonomy (GTDB): domain Bacteria; phylum Pseudomonadota; class Gammaproteobacteria; order GRL18; family GRL18; genus GRL18. The sequence goes on along the minus strand of JAHXHI010000212.1, from coordinate 2,996 downwards.
ATGGCCGGGCGTTCAGGTGCTGCGTTTGCTGCGCAATTAGGTACCATGAAAGTAAATGAAGAAATTGATGCCCTCAGAAGCATGGGTTTATCACCGATGGAATTTCTGGTTTTACCCCGTATGATTGGTATGATGCTGATGATGCCATTGTTGGCTATTTATGCTAATTTTATGGGTATTTTTGGTGGTGCATTAGTGGCCTATACCATGTTAAACATTAGTCTGGAACAATACCTGAGTGTTGTGATTAAATCAGTCGGTTTGAATGATCTGGGTGCAGGTATTTTTATGTCGCTCGTATTTGGCGCTATTGTGGCTGTAGTCGGCTGCCAAAAAGGCATGAGTTGCGGTAAAAGTGCCGAAGCGGTGGGTGCATCGACGACATCGGCTGTAGTGACATCAACGGTTATTATTTTTGTCTGTGCTGCTATTTTAACGGTTGTTTATGGTGCATTGGGGATTTAGGGATGACAGATGAGCTGATAGCAGGACAATCTTTAACCCAGGAATGTTTATCCGACAATGCAATTATTGTTGAAAACCTTACCATGACCTATGATGAGCAGGTGATTCAGAAAAATTTAAACTTTACGGTCAAACGTAATGATATTTTTGTCATAATGGGTAATAGCGGCAGTGGTAAAAGTACCCTGATGAGAGCCATGACGGGATTAGATAAACCCTCCTGCGGAGAAGTGTATTTTAGCTGCAAAGGGGGGCACAATGGTTACTGGCAGGCTCCTGAAGAAGTACAGTTAAAAATGATGGAACAGTATGGTGTCATGTTTCAAAATGGCGCCTTGTTCAGCTCAATGACACTGCTGGATAATGTCTCTTTAAGATTGGTGCAAAGCACAAAGTACAGTCTGTCAAGGATCAGGAAAATAGCGGCTTATAAACTCGCGCTGGTGGGATTAAAAGGCTTTGAACATTACTTTCCTTCAGAAATAAGCGGCGGTATGCAAAAACGGGTAGCCATTGCCAGAGCAATGGCAATGGATCCACCTATTTTATTTTTTGATGAACCATCGGCAGGTTTAGATCCAGTGAGTTCAAAAATGCTGGATGATTTATTACTTGAACTAAGAAATAGTATGGGGATAACAATGGTGGTTGTGACTCATGAGTTGGACAGTATTTTTTCTATTGCTAATGAGGCCATCTTTCTGGATCATGAACAAAAAACTATTATTGCCAGAGGCAATCCCAAAACAATGATATTGGATGATAGTAATAAACAGGTACAGACGTTTCTTCGACGAGGTAAGGAATTGACTAAAGGTAATGCGCTATGAGTATTAAAGAATGAGTATTAAAGCAAGCCCAACGGTCGTGGGCGGTTTTGTGATTGGTGCAATTTTTTTAATTGTTGTCAGTATTCTGGTATTAGGATCAGGCCGATTTTTTAAAAATGATATGCGACTGATGGCTGTCTTTCCCGGCTCGGTTAAAGGTCTGCATGTTGGTTCACCCGTGTTGTTTCGTGGTGTTAATATCGGTTCGGTAAGTGCGATTAAACTTTTTCATGACAGCCAGACTCATCGCAGTCTGGTGCCCGTGTATATTGATTTAAAGCAAGAAGTCATGGAGTTAATGAATCAGGGTAAAAATCACACTAAATTAACTGAAGAGCAGGCATTAAGCTTTATGGTGGAAATGATTAAGTCAGGTCTGCATGCGCGTCTGACCATTGAAAGTCTGGTTTCAGGCAGACAAATGGTAGAGTTTGAATTAGATGAAAATATCTCTATAGAACTGACAGGAATTGATAAACGTTATCTGGAAGTTCCGACAGTAGAATCTGATCTCAGTAAATTGCAGAATTTATTTAAAACAATTCCACTCAAGGAGTTAACAGATAGCCTGATTATTACCGTCAGAGAAGTGAATAAACTGTTTGCCAATAAAGAAGGCCGGGAGGTTTTAAGTAACATTAATGCCACCATTGCGGGTAGTCGAAAATTTATTGATAACCTGAATGAACAGGTGATACCATTGTCTCAGTCAACACAGGAGAGACTTACAGAAGTGCAGATTCTGCTAAAAAATACCGAATCACAGCTCACCCAGACACTGACAGAATTAACTCGCTTATCCAGTAATGTCAATGAACGCTTGACTAAGCTTACGAGCTCAGCGACACATGCCTTTGATAAAAGTGAAACCGTTTTTGATAATGTGAATGAAGTTGTTGATAAGAAAAGCAAAGCACGTATTGAGTTGGAACAGAGCTTAAAAGAACTTTCCAGAGCAGCCAAATCAATGCGTGTATTTACCGAATATCTAGAGCGTCATCCGGAAGCGATTATTCAGGGTAAAAAATATTAACCTGCCAAGCTATAAAGAGAAAATGAAATGACTTTGTTAAAACAATACAACATGATTTTTGTACTCGCTGCGGTTTTATCAGGCCTTTTATCAATATCAGGTTGTGGTACATCACAAAAAACAAATTTCTATCAACTGGAAGAGACCAGCAGCGAATCGTTAATTGGGGTTGAAAAGGGTAGTATTATCGGCGTCGGCCCGATTAATTTACCCGAGTATATTAATCGTCCGCAAATAGTAACAAGAAACTCTGCTCACCATTTTAATGTATCAGAGTTTAACCGCTGGATAGAACCCATTAATGATAGTATCAGCCGCTTACTGGTGATTAACTTATCAAACAACCTGAATTCAAACCAGATTTACTGGGTCCCCAGAAGTGACAGACAATATCCGCTGGATCTTAGAGTTGTTATTGATATTGGACGTTTTGATGGCAAGATGGGCAAGGATGTTGTCCTTGAATCTCGCTGGAGTATCTTTGATAAAGAAGACAAGCCCGCTATGACTAAAGTCTCTCTTATTAAAGAACCCGTTACTGGTGATACCTATGTTGAACTGGTTTCTGCCATGAATAAAGCGTTGAGGCTGTAGAATTACTCCAAAAACACCTTTTTTGACATAAAGCATAATGCTAACGATTTAATTCAGCCTTTCTCTTGAGTGGC
>JAHXHI010000069.1 GCA_025656775.1 gamma proteobacterium symbiont of Bathyaustriella thionipta | reverse complement strand
AAAATGTAAACTTACTGCGAAAAGTTTATTCCTGTCCTTACTTTATCCCTTGTATAATAATGACTTTTCGGTTCACCGGACTTTGCTGTCTTCAGATTGATGCTTTAAAAAAAGCAGGATGTCAAAAAAAGGATATTTTTATTGATAAAGTCTCCGGAGCAAAATCAGAACGTCCTGGTCTAAATGCCTGTATGAACTCATTGGGCAAAGGAGATACACTTCTGGTATGGCGTTTAGATCGGCTTGGCCGTTCAATGCCTCATCTGGTCTCTGTTGTTGAATCACTGAAAGAGCAGGAAATAGGATTTCGTTCAATTTGTGATGGAGCTATTAATACCACCACAGCATCAGGTGAACTGGTTTTTAATATTTTTTCTTCATTAGCTCAATTTGAAAGAAGGTTGATCCAGGAACGGACCAGAGCAGGATTGGCAGCAGCCCGTTCAAGAGGAAGAAAAGGTGGTAGAAGAGCTATAAAAGCAGAAAACCCTAAAGTAGTAACAGCTAAAAAGATGCATCAAGATAAAAGTCTGTCAATTGATGAAATTTGCCAGTCATTAAAGATTTCAAGAGCAACTTTTTATAGGTACCTAGAAAAGTGAGTACCACAGATGGCGGGTTTGGCAGCTATGTGGTAACTACCCCCATTAGGCGCGGTTGTCAGAGATAAAATCTAACTGAGCAAATAATAGTTGACTAATATGGTCGGTTATTATTAAATGTTATCTGGACTTTGTTCTGATTCAACTGGAGAGAATTAATGCGCGAAATGAGCCCGCAGCAAGTGAATAATTATTTGCTGGATAATGCAACAAAACCGCTTTTACTGGATGTGCGTGAACCATGGGAATATAATATCTGCCGTATTGAAGGATCACAGCTTATGCCGATGCAAAGTATTCCTGCTCACTTGAATAAACTGGATCCGCAACAGGAAATCATTGTAATCTGTCACCATGGAGTACGCAGCCGAATGGTTGCTCAGTTTCTTGAGCAGGCTCAATTTGAAAAGGTGATCAATCTTTCTGGCGGCGTGAATTCATGGGCACAATCAGTTGATTTGGACATGCCCCGTTATTAGCAAGCGAGATGTACAACAATCATGGATATAAGCTTTCAGCAATGGGGTAATAGTGACTCATTAGAACAGATTTTGTTCATTCATGGCTGGGGTATGAACAGTGGCGTATGGCAAGACATTGTCGAACATCTAACACGAGAAAATACTCAGATATCATCTCAACAATTGATTCGCTCGGTTGATTTACCCGGTTATGGTCATAGTGTAAATTATTCTATTGATGAACTGGGCGGCCAATATAGCAGTCATACTTTGGCTAAAAGTCTTGAACCCCTGTTAGCAGGAAAACAAACGACAGTCATTGCCTGGTCAATGGGCGGTCTGGCCGCGATTGAGCTGTTAGCTAATAAAGGCTTGAATATTTCACAATTAATTTTAGTCAGTTCAACACCTCGATTCGTGCAGGCGCAAGATTGGCCGGACGCTGTTGAAGCTAAAGTATTTGAAGCATTCAGCAAAAGTCTGATGAATGATAATCATGCTACCCTGAAGCATTTTCTGGCAATTCAGGCGCTGGGCAGCCGTACTGCCAGAGAAGATATTAAAACCTTGCAGAAACAATTGTTTTTACGTGGTGAACCCGATTCAGATGCATTGAAATCAGGTTTAAATATATTATTGACAGAAGATAAAAGAGCGCAATTGCAGGGGATTACCGATACACCCATTACATTGATTAGTGGTATGAAAGATACATTAGTCGCGCATCAGGGACAAAAGCAACTGGCTGAGCAGAAAAATATCGCGCTCATCAGTATCCCTCGCGCAGGTCATGCGCCTTTTATTTCTCATCCAGAGGAATTTAAACAAATTATACAAAACATTATATAATAGCGCCAAATTCAACAATTTCAGGAAGATTATTTTTTGACCAATGTACTCCCTCAGCCTTTTACTAAACAGCAGGTAAGAGACTCCTTTAATAAGGCCGCAGAGACTTATGATACTTTTGCGATAGTACAAAGAGAGGTTTGTGAGCGCTTACTTGAGCGTCTGGATTATATTAAAGTTGAACCGCAAATAATTCTTGATATTGGTGCGGGCACCGGGCAGGGTAGCCAGGGGCTTGCACTGCAATATCCCGATGCACGTATTATCTCAATGGATCTGGCCGAAAACATGCTGTTAAAAAACAGAGATAAAATGCAACTTCAGTCTAGCATTGCAGACAAAGTGAAAAATCTCTTTAAATCTAAACAGGCACATCAGTTTGTCTGTGCGGACGCTGAGCAGCTGCCTTTTGCTGATGCCAGTATGGATATGATTTTTTCCAGTTTAACCATTCAATGGTGTTCTGATCTGACGACCCTGTTTAATGAATTTCGCCGGGTTCTAAAACCGGGCGGACTGCTCATGTTTACCACGCTGGGTACGCAGACGCTGCATGAACTAAGAGCCAGCTGGGCAGCTGTCAGTGATAAGGTTCATGTTAATCAGTTTGCCGACATGCTTGATATTGGTGATGCACTGTATCATGCGCAGGTAGAAAATCCGGTCATGGATAATGAAACCATTGTATTGAATTATCAAACGATCAAACAGATTCTAATCGAGCTTAAAGCGGTGGGTGCACATAATCAAAATATTGGCCGGGAAAAAGCCTTGACCGGGAAGAATCGCCTTAAAGCCATGTACAAAGCCTATGAAAAATTTCGTACCGGGGATGGTTTTCCGGTGACCTACGAAGTACTTTATGGTCATGCCTGGAATCCTGCCACACCGATGCAGACAACGCAGTCAGGTCCCAATGAACAACAGACCTCAATTTCTCTGGCACAGCTTAAAAGCACCTTAGGTTCACGAGAGCGATAAATGAAAGCATATTTTATTACAGCCACAGATACCGATGCTGGAAAAACCTTTGTCACTACACAATTACTGAAAAGCTGGAACCAGTACGGCTATAAAACCATGGGCTTTAAACCAGTTGCCAGTGGTTGTCAGCGAACAAATGAGGGGCTGTATAATGATGATGCTCTGAAAATCAGTGCTGCCGCCAGTGTTTCATTACCTTATGAGATGATTAATCCCTATGCTTTTGAACCCGCCATTGCACCCCATATTGCGGCGGCGCAAGTGGGTGTCACTATTAATATACAAACAATAGCCAATGGTATTTTACAGCAGCAAGAACAGGTGGATCGTTTGGTTGTAGAAGGTGTTGGCGGCTGGCTGGTGCCCTTAAATGAACAGCAGACAGTAGCTGATCTGGCTGTTTTATTAAATTTTTCTGTTATTTTAGTCGTCAATCTGCGCCTGGGCTGCATTAATCAGGCACTATTAAGCGCCCAGGCAATTGAGCTGACAGGAATGAAAATTGCCGGCTGGATTGCTAATAATGCGGTTCCTGAAGAACAAAATTTGATGACCCATCAGGCAGAGAATATTGACAGCTTAAAGGCGCGCCTTAAGGCACCTTTATTAGGTGTATTACCCTATTTTGCTATACCTGAAGTAAATAATGGTTTAGAGTTTATTGATTTTGTTGATATGGAAAAATGCTGCTGTTGATATCATCCTTAGTTATTTGTAACTATTCATGCCACGAAGTGCTGCTTTTTAATTTGAAAAGGAAATTTATTCTATGATTAGGTCTTTATCATTTACTCTTAGTCTACTGCTATTAATGACCTCAATAGCTGCACAGGCTGCTCAACATTCAAAGGACTATGGCTATCCTCTGGATAACCGTTATGCAGCCACCATTATTGGTACGCCCGCTGAATATAAGGCAGAGCTGCCCACCTATCAGCAGATTCCTGTTGAGGAATATACCCTTAAAGTGCCCGGACATCGTGAGATCCCTGATGTTTTCTGGTATGAACGTAAGGGCTTGCGTTATGCCATTACGGCTCAGGATAAAAAAGCACCACTTGTTTTTGCTATTGCCGGTACAGGTGCCGGGCATCGTTCAGCAAAAATGAGACTTTTTCAAAGAGCCTTTTATCAGGCAGGATTTCATGTTGTCACTCTGAGTTCCCCTACGGTTTCAAATTTTATTCTTAATGCCTCTAAAACAGCGATTCCGGGTAATCTTAAGGATGACTCGATTGATTTGTTTCAGGTCATGGAGCAAATTAAGAATAAACATACCGAATTAGAGATCAGTGATTATTACTTGATTGGTTATAGTTTAGGGGCTTCACAGGCCGCTTTTGTTGCTCGTCATGATGAACAGAAAAATGTATTTCAGTTTAAAAAAGTCATGATGATTAATCCGCCGTTAAGTCTGTTTAATTCGGTGAGTATTCTGGATAACATGCTCGAAGATAATATTCCCGGTGGATTAGATAATTTTAATGATAGTTATAATAAGACTATTACCAATGTCACTGCTTATCATAAGAGCAATGCAAAAATGAATATCATGAGCGCTGACTTTTTCTACAATGCCTATAGAGAAAAAGATCCCGGTGATTATAATATGCAGGCATTAATCGGCATGGCGTTTCGTATGTCTTCATCCAATATGATTTTTATTAGTGATGTATTTAATAATCTGGGGTATCTGGTTCCAAAAAATACGATGATGGGAAAGACAACGTCTTTAACAGAGTATTCAAAGTCTGCTCGTCGGGTGGGTTTTAGTGATTATGTTGAAGAAATCTATGTTCCTTTCTTTATCGGGAAAACAGGTTCGAGCAAACAACAAATTATCGATGATTCAAGCTTATTATCAATAAAGGATTACTTATTGCAGGCAGAGCATATTGGCCTGATGCATAATCTGGATGATCCGATTCTAGAGCCGGGTGAAATTGATACACTTAAAGGTTTATTTCCCGAACGGGCAATGATCTATCCCCATGGAGGACATTGCGGCAATATGGAATATAAAGACAATGTGGCTTATATGATTGATTTCTTCTCCCAGAATAAAAAGCCTGGAAAAATGACGTCAGGGAGTGCTGAATAAATGAAAAATTCTTTTATAAAAACGGCTCTATTACGTCAATATATCCTGATATTCGTTGTGCTTCTATTGTTGTCTGCCTGTAGTGCTGTACCTCCTCAGGAAGCTGCTCATGAAGAGCCTGCCATGCACCCTGTGAGTGATATCGTCAAGGATGATGTGATTTACCCCATAGATGTTTATGACCCATGGGAAGGTATGAACCGTCATATTTATATTTTTAATGCACATATGGATGACTATGTGTTGCTGCCTGTTCTGGAAGCCTATCAAAACTATGTGCCTTTCTTTTTACGTCGGGGAATTCATAACTTTTACAGTAATTTAACCAGTTTTGAACATACGGTTAATTCAGGCTTACAATTAAATGGGGAAGCAACTGCCAATAATGGTCTGCGTTTTTTATCCAATTCAACCATTGGTCTGTTTGGTGTGTTTGATGTTGCAACTGGGATGGGTTTTCCTGAAATGAAAGAAGATTTCGGTCAGACTATGGGCTACTGGGGTGTCGGTGAAGGGCCTTATATTGTTTTACCTTTATTAGGACCATCAAATTTACGTGATACCACAGGGCTTGCAACTGATTTCTTTATTATCAGTGACTTCCTGCTTAATGAGACGGGTATGAATGGTAATGAAGGCTGGCTGTATTTTTACTATATGAGGTATGGTGTTGATGCCAGGGCTAAAGTCCCCTTCCGTTACTATGAAAGCGGCTCTCCTTTCGAATATGAAACGATGCGACTTTTATACACCTCTGGACGGAAAGTCATGATTGGGGAGTAAATTCTATGGGAGGTATTAACGATTAACTTCACTATACTGAGGTTTCCATTTTATACCCCTGTAATTTTTTATAATATTCAAGCGATTTGGAGTCCGTGTGTTTAAGCCAACGACATTAATTATTGTTTTAATTCTCTTTGTATCAGGCTACTGGTTTTATCATAGCATGGTGACCCCCCAGGGCGATGGGACTGTCCGGGTAAAAAATCTGCCATGGCAAATTACGGTGGTGGATGAACATACTCTGCATGTGTTTGAGCTGGATGTCGGAAAGGCAACACTGGGTGATGCCGTTAAGATATTAAAAAGTGAATATAATCTTGCCTGGTTTGAAAATCAGGATGACAGCATCAGCCTTGAAGCTTACTTTATACGTGTCAGTATGTCCGGATTGAGAGCAAAAGTGCTTTTGGAGCTGAGTACCGATGGGTTAGATATCGACTACCTGAAAAAAAATTCAGGTAAGCCAGAAATCCAGACATCTCGTACTATTAAATATCCACTGGATGATTTAGCACAAGAATTAGACAGTCGAGTGATTAGATCACTCACCTATATTCCTAAATCCAGTGTGGATGCTGAATTACTCAAAAGTCGATTTGGTCAGGCAGAAGAAATTTTGAAACTGAACAAAGATACTGAATTCTGGCTATATCCTCAGAAAGGTCTGGTAATATCTATTAGTCAAAAAGGTAAAGAAGTACTGCAATATATACCTGTAGGTGAGTTTGAACGTCTAAGAAAAAGTGTTCAGGATACCGTTGAACACGCAAAAAATCATCAGGCAGACTAACTTCATGAGTGAGCCTGATAATCCCCCGCAAGTAAAACGGATCAGAAAAAAACTGCCTGCAAGTCTGAACCTGATTATGTAGAATGTGATGCCTGTCGTTTATCACCCCTGTGTTCACCGGTAACAGTAGGGGAGCATACCTATGATTTTAACGGAAAAATGGTTAATAGAAGGCACTATTTTAAACGCGGGGAAATGATTTTTAAGCAGGGGGAAAAAGCCGAATTAATTTTTGCCATCTCAGCAGGTTCACTAAAACTAATCGCTCATGTCAAAGACAGCGATAGAGTGATTGATTTTCGTATTCCGGGTGAGTTGATTGATGTCTGCTCCTTAAATGAAGGGCGTTATGCCTATAGTGCCCAGGCTCTGGAAGACATTTATTTATGCGAAATTGGCAAAGAAACCCTGAATGATATTGCGTCACAAATTCCTGAGGTTCAGGGGCGCTTGATGAATGTGGTCAGTCAGGAGCTGATTAATATCCAGAAATCATCCATGTTAATGCACGGTAATATCAATTCAGAAGAAAAAATAGCGGCTTTTGTTCTGAATCTGGCCTGGCGCTATCAAAACAGTGGTGATTCCCGTCGCGAATTTAAATTACATCTGCCTCGTACCGATATTGCTGATTTTCTTGGCTTGTCTAAAGAGTCAGTGATCCGCCTGCTAAAAAAATTACAGGAAAGAAAGTTTATTCAATTTGAAGAAAAAATGTCAATATTATTGATATTGAAGCGTTACAAAATTTTGTTGGTATTAAACTGGATTTAATAGCAATTAAGAATCTCATATCAGCCTGCTGCACGATAATGACCTTACAAAAAATAAGTTAAATCACACAATTTCAAAAATTTTATATAAAAATTGAACTTTTTGAGATTATATAAAAAGTAAATAAAAACAAATGCTTAATTAAAAAGCATGAAGTGATTTGTAATTTTTAGTGTCATTTGCCACCATTTTATATTAGAAATCGTTGATACTTATCAAGAAAAAAGGCAAAATAGCACCACAGAAGTTTCTCTGGGTGCTGTTGACCGTAAATCAGAGATATTCTGTAAAATTTTTGGATAATTTTTTGTAACAAATAATTGTGGAGAACACTATGGAAGAAGCTGCAGCGGAGCAGAAGTATAACTTCGACGTTGTTCGCTGGTTTGCCGTAATGACCGCCGTCTACCTGGTAGTTGGTGCATTAGTTGGGGTTTTTATTGCCTCACAATTGGCTTGGCCGGTACTCAACTTTGACAATCCTTATTTATCATTTGGTCGTCTAAGACCCTTGCACACCAATGCGGTGATTTTCGCTTATGGCGGCTGTATCCTGATGGCGACAGCCTTCTACACCGTACAGCGTACCTGTGGTGTCAGATTGTGGAGCGACAAAATGGCATGGTTCACCTTTATTGGCTGGAACCTGATTATTGTCTCTGCGGTCATCACTCTTCCTTTAGGTATTACTCAGGCTAAAGAATATGCCGAACTGGAATGGCCTATTGATTTGGCAATTGCTGTGGTCTGGCTGTCTTTCATGTTCAACTTCCTGATGACGATTGCCACGCGTAAAACGTCTCATATTTACGTTTCTAACTGGTTCTTCATGGGTATGATGATTATGATCACCATCCTGCATGTGGTCAACAGTGCTGCAATTCCTGTAGGTGCTTTTAAGTCTTACTCTGCTTATGCGGGTGTTCAGGATGCTATGATTCAGTGGTGGTGGGGACATAACGCGGTTGGTTTCTATCTGACAGCGGGCTTCCTGGGTATTATGTACTACTTCGTTCCTAAGCAGGCAAATCGTCCTGTGTTCTCTTATCGTTTATCTGTTATTCACTTCTGGGCTTTAATGTTTGGTTATGTATGGTTAGGTGCTCACCACCTTCAGTATACAGCACTTCCAGACTGGACCGGTTCTCTAGGTGCAGCGGTATCAATGGCCATGATCATTCCTTCATGGGGTGGCGCGGTTAACGGTATGATGACTCTGTCAGGTGCCTGGGACAAATTACGTAATGACTATGTATTACGTTTCTTAATTATGTCTTTAGCATTCTATGCAATGTCTACCTTTGAAGGTCCGATTATGTCAATTAAGACAGTTAATGCACTGTCTCACTATACAGACTGGACAATTGGTCACGTACACTCTGGCGCGTTAGGCTGGGTTGCTATGGTTGGTATCGGTGCTTTATATCATATGATCCCAAGAATTTTACATACCCCAATTTATTCTCAGGGTTTAATTAATATGCACTTCTGGACAGCGACTATCGGTACGGTAATCTACGTGGTTGCCATGTGGGTATCTGGTATTATGCAGGGTCTGATGTGGCGTGCTTATGATGACTACGGAACTCTGGCCTATACCTTTGCAGAAAGTGTGGAAGCGATGCATCCTTACTACGCAATGCGTGCAATCGGTGGCGGCATCTTCCTGTTAGGCGCTGTAGTTATGCTGTTTAACATCATTATGACTGTCCTGAAAGCAAAAAGTCAGGGTACAGTTAAAGCGGCACAATCTGCTGCTGTAACGGCGTAAAGGAGGAGTTGATTATGTCGGAAAATACACAACCAACCGGTTTGCAGGACAGAGCAGAACGTAATGTCTGGTTATTTGCTTTTTTAACTTTCCTCACGGTCTCTGTTGCAGGTCTGGTGGAAATTGTACCTTTGTTCTATCTCGATAGTGCATTACCTGCGAAAAATATTCCAGGTGTTGTCTGGGATAGAGGTGAAGCTCCTAATCAAAAGAGTCTGGATGACTGGAAAGAAGGTGATGGCGTACGTCCTCTAAAGCCGCTTGAGCTAGCAGGTCGTGATATTTATCAAAGAGAAGGCTGTTATTTGTGTCACTCACAAATGATTCGTCCTTTCCGTGATGAAAAAGAACGTTACGGTCATTATTCACTGGCTTCTGAGTCAATGTATGACCATCCATTTCAGTGGGGTTCCAAACGTACCGGGCCAGATATTGCGCGTCTGGGCGGTAAATACTCTGACGAATGGCATATTGCGCATTTGATTGCTCCTCGTTCTGTGGTACCAGAATCTGTTATGCCGAACTATCCATGGCTGATGGAAAATAAAGTAGACCACACAACAATTGAAGCGCATATGAGTGGTCTTAGAACTGTGGGTGTTCCCTATACTGATGCGGATATAGCCGGTGCTGGAGCTGCCATTGAAGGTAAAACTGAAATGGAAGCAATGGTTGCTTATCTGCAGTCACTCGGAACAATGGTTAAATTCCAGGAAGGGGTAGAATACCGTGAGTAATGACTCTTCTGAAAAGATAGAGCAGGCACAAGGTTATTTCTATACTGACTGGAGTGCAATGACTTCACATGACTGGGCTGGGATGATCATTACAGTGGTCACCCTGGTTCTTATGGTTATTGCTTACTTCTACGTTTTTCGTCCAAAGAATAAAGATAAATTAGAAGCACAAAAATTTATGCTGATGGACGATGAACCCACAACTACGGAGAAAAAATAATGTCGGAACATAATCCTTTTCCAGACGAAGGTAATACTGGACATATCTGGGATGATAATTTGAGAGAATTATCTAACCCGCCGCCAAACTGGTGGATGATGGCATGGTATGCCAGTATTGCATTTGTTATTGGCTATGGACTTATCTATCCAATGATCCCTTTAGCAACGACACATACTAAAGGTTTTACTGGCTGGACTGCAATTGGTGAATATAAGGCTGATTTAGCAGCGGTTGAAGCGGCTCGTAAGCCGTATGAAGATAAAATTGCAGCCATGTCAGCGAAAGAAATACTGGCTGATGAAGCGCTTTCTACTTATGTAGAACACTCAGGCAAGGTACTTTTTGGTGACAACTGTTCAGCTTGTCATGGTGCGGGTGGTGCGGGTAACGTTGGTTTCCCTGTACTGGCTGATGATGACTGGTTATTCGGTGGTACTATTGAACAGATTCAAACTACCATTACTAATGGTAGAAAAGGTATGATGACTGCTCATGCGGCGACTTTATCAGCAGCTGAAATCGACACTCTGGCAAACTATGTGGTTGGCTTGAGCGAAGGTAATGCTGACGAGAAAGGTAAAGCACTGTTCCAGTCCAAGGCGTGTTTTGCATGTCACGGTATGGATGCAAAGGGTATGGCTGCCCTGGGCTCTGCTAACCTGACTGATGGTATCTGGCGCTTTGATGAAGCTGATAAGGTAGCAAGTGCCAAACGTACCATTGCTCATGGTGTTAACGCTGCTGGTGATGCAAAAACCAGAAATGCTGAAATGCCTGCATTTAAAGATAAACTGTCTGAAGCTGATATCAAGAAGATGGCTGTTTATGTTTATAAATTTGGCGGTGGAAAATAAGACTTTTATTTCATAATATGAAAAACAAGTCTTATCATGCTAACATTTTATTTCAGTGTCCATTATTTGATTGATGATTTTTAGTTAATTTAAAGTGGCTATTAAATGATTTTAATCAATTGGATTCTGAAATAAAAAAACGCTATGATAAAGCTTTAGTTAAGCTCAAGGATAATTTTTTTATTAGTGCTTTTCCTAATCGATATAGAGGTGTTCAAATGAATGATGCTGTATTTTGGGGTTCGATCGGAGCGGTTGCTATTTGTATAGTAATTATTGTTTATCTTGGCTTTATGGCCGCAAAGAAAATCAATACCGACCATAGTGATGATTAACATTTCCTAAAGCTATAAAAAAGAGAGGTTTACCCTCTCTTTTTTTTGTCTTTAAGAAGTAAGTTGTGTAACATAAGTTACTTATAATTTACTTCTATAGTTTATAATATCCTGTGTAATAAAAAAGTTTCATGGCAAAGGATGGGCTATGAAAAATCCCTCACAAATAATGATCAAGCAGAGAAGAATCGACTATGGCTGAAAAACAAATCCATGAACAATCCATTGAAGAATTGTATGCTGAGGCTAATGAACATACGATTAATGTCGGTGATGTTAAAATCCATGCAAAACGCATGGGTGGTAAATTCAGAAACTTAAAATGGCTTTCGAATTTAGTCTGGATTGTGTTCTTTATTGGTCCATACTTACGCCTTGGTGACCGCCAGGCGATATTACTTGATATTCCAGAACGTCAGTTCCATATTTTTAATCTGACATTATTACCACAAGATCTGTGGATGCTGTCCTTTGTATTATTATTTTTTGCTATTTTACTTGCCGTAGTAACGGCACTTGCGGGTCGTATCTGGTGTGGCTTTTTCTGTTTTCAAACCGTCTGGACGGATGTCTTTACCTGGATTGAAGATAAATTTGAAGGTAGTCCGGCGAAACGCAGAAAGCTGGACAAAGCCAAATGGGATATGCCAAAGATCATGATTCGTGCTAAGAAATATTCGGTATGGTTATTGATATCAATTTTAACGGGTATTAGTTTTGTTGCCTGGTTTACCGATGCCTATGATTTATGGGTCGACTTGTTTACTTTAAATGCTTCCTCTACAGCTTATATAACAGTCTTTTTGTTTATTGGCGGCACCATGTTTCTGGCGGGTTTTCTACGTGAACAAACCTGCTTCTGGCTTTGCCCTTATGCGCGTATTCAAGCCGTTATGATTGATGATACCTCGATTGTACCCAGTTATGATGTACCAAGAGGTGAAAAACGTGGTCGTTTGTTAAAAGGGAAACCAGCTTCTGAAGACCAGGGTGATTGCGTTGACTGTAATCAATGTGTGGCAGTATGCCCAACAGGTGTTGATATCAGAGGTGGTCAGCAGGAAGGCTGTATTATGTGTGGTTTGTGTATTGATGCCTGTGATGCGGTCATGGAAAAAATTAATAAGCCCATCGGCCTGATTAAATATGCATCATGGGACGGCATAATGGGTAAAGAAGAGAAGCCCCTGCATAAACGTCCAAGAGTCTGGGTATACACTGCCATTTTATTGATTTCAATTATTGGTGTGGTTACCGGGCTTAGTGGAATGGAATCTCTGGAGCTGAAAGTACTTCATGCCAGACAGCCTTTATTCGTTGTGCAAAGTGATGGTACTATTCAAAATCATTATACTTTGAAAGTGCTTAATAAGATGAATGAAGATATGAAGGTATCTATTTCAGCTAATGATGATGATTTTAAAGGACTGACAATGATTGGTGCTGATAAAGAAATTGTTGCGGCTCACGGTACGGTAACAGCTGTGACAATTTTTGTTAAAGTCCCAAGAAAGAACCTGACCGAGAAGTCCCAGCCTATTGTCTTTAATGTTGAAGGTAAAGATGGCCAAGGAAAACTTTATCAAAGTAAGCGTGAAAGTGTCTTTATTGGTCCTAAACGCTAAGTTAAACATTCTTATAGCCCCTATTTGAACAATCATGCTCAAATAGGGAATGCTTCAATACTTCA
Organism: gamma proteobacterium symbiont of Bathyaustriella thionipta; assembly: GCA_025656775.1. GTDB lineage: Bacteria > Pseudomonadota > Gammaproteobacteria > GRL18 > GRL18 > GRL18. The sequence goes on along the minus strand of JAHXHI010000069.1, from coordinate 5,529 downwards.
TTTATTCCCCAAACCCTGAAGTTTATATATAATATTAATTTAATTTCTAATAGGTTAACTCTGTGTCCAGTAAAAATATAAATGTAACTTCTACTAATAAAAAACAAGTTTGGTATAAAAGCCCATGGTTAATAGGCTGGCTATTGCTGGTTATTGTCGTTTTAGCAGTCAATGCATTTATGATCTTCCAGTCAATTAATAACTTTCCAGGTCTGGTGGTCGATGACTTTTATGATCGTGGCCAGGATTACGAAGAAAACATAAATAAAAAATTGGAAAATAATGAAAAATGGGATACCGCTTTTCAATTACCTGAGGTGTATCTAAATAAACCCGTTACTATTAATTTTACAATTAAAGATAAAACAGGCACATTAAGTTCTGTAGAAAAAATGACTATGTTTGCCTATCGACCATCCGATGCAAAAAAAGATTTCTCAGAACCGATGACTCTGGCTGAAAACAAGAAAAACTATCAGGCAACCATGACCTTTGATAGTAAAGGAAAATGGGACTTATTGGCGAGCACTGTTATTGACGGCACAGAAGTAAATTATGCTAAAAGTATCTTTGTGAAAGACTAAGTGACTACTGCACACGATAATTGTGATCACTGCTATTTACCTTTGCCAGAAGGTGAACAAATAAGCTCTACAATTAATGATAAGGAAATGCATTTTTGTTGTCATGGCTGTCAAACAGTATGTGAGACAATTTATGGTGCAGGAATGGGTGGTTTTTACCAAAGAACCACAGAAGGTGATACATTACAGCCCCCTCCTGAAATTGATTCTCAATTAGAGGTTTATGACTTAGATGATGTACAGCGTGAATTTGTTGATGAATTAGGTGATATTCGAGAAATACATCTTTTGATCGAAGGTATTCACTGTGCTGCCTGTGTCTGGTTAATCGAACGCCGACTTGCTGATGAGAGTGCTGTGCTCGATGCGAATGTGAATCTGAGTGTTAGAAAACTGCGAATAAAGTGGGATAACCGCAAAATAAAGCTGTCCCAGATTATGCATGCTCTAGGACAAATAGGTTATGCAGCAGTGCCTTTCGATCCTGAAGCAGCTGAAGGACAGATAAAAAAACAAAACCGACATCTTTTATTTCGTCTAGGTTTTGCCGGCTTTGCGGCAATGAATCTGATGTGGATTTCTATTGCTCTTTATGCCGGAGCAGATGAAGGAAAGTTTAAAGATTTATTCTATTGGTTAGGCCTTGGCCTGGCAACACCCACATTACTCTATTCAGGTTATCCCTTTTATCGTGGCGCCATTACGGGCTTAATTAATCGTCATCTGACGATGGATTTACCTATCGCTATCGGTGCGACAATCACCTATCTGTATTCATGTTATGTGGTTATCAGTGGCTCAGAAATTGCTCATGTCTATTTTGACACAGTGGTTAACTTTCTTTTTGTAATTTTAACAGGCCGATATCTTGAAGCAATGTCTAAACGTATGGCTGTTCAATCTACCCAGCGTTTGCTTGATTTACAGCCTAAAATTGCCACATTAATACAAGATGACGAGTCCTCCATTGTACCGGTCAGTGCACTAAAAGAAGAAGACCGAGTACTGGTCAAGGCGGGGGAGAAAATACCAGTAGATGGAATTATTATTAAGGGTGAAAGTGTTGTTGATGAATCAATGCTTACAGGAGAATTTGTACCGGTAGCAAAATTTATGGATGATAAAGTATCTGCCGGCACAACCAATAAAGAGGGTGTATTGACGATAAGGGTAAGTCAGACTCTGAAGAATACTGCGTTAGGAAAAATTATCCATCTGGTTGATGAAGCCCAGTCAACAAAAGCACCCATTCAATGTACAGCTGATCGAATCATTCCCTGGTTTGTTTCAATCACTTTAATTCTTGCTTCAATAACATTTATGCTCTGGGTTGGCGAAAATATTGAAATAGCTTTGATGGCTGCCACTTCGGTGTTAATTATTACCTGTCCATGTGCTTTTGGTTTAGCCACACCCATGGCGATCGCTGTAGCAACTGGTGTGGGTGCAAGAATGGGTGTATTAGTGAAGCATGGTGCTGTACTGGAAATTTTATCAACAATACGGCATTTTGTATTTGATAAAACAGGCACACTCACACAGGGAAAAATGCTGGTAAGTACACTTTTCTTTACATCTGTCAGCCCTGATCCTGAAGATAGCGCTATAAATACAATCCAGAAAATTGTGCCCAGTGATGAATCCATGGAGCAATTATCAGAATCTGAAAATAGAATTCTTGATTTAATTTGTTTGCTAGAAACCCATTCAGAACATATGATTGCGAAAGCCATCGTTAATCTGGGCCAACAATATGGGCTGACCAGCAGAGCTGAACTGGAACAAATTAAAGTGGTTTCAGGCTCAGGTATAGCAGCGAACTATCATACGCAGAAACAAGAACAGAAAATTGCAATAGGTACATTAAACTGGATTATGCAGATAGCAGGTTCAGAAAAACATATTGCTGAAATAGGTACTCAACTGGAAGGAATGATGCAGGAATATCATCGTTCAGGAAGTACTGTGGTTTATGCATGGTTGGAAAATGAGTCTATTTGCGCCTTTGTAGTGGAAGATAAATTACGTACCGATGCCGTAGATATTGTTAAACAAATGCATCAGCAGGATTTTAAACTGACATTACTCAGCGGTGATAAACAGGAAGTTGCTGATTATATGGCTGAAAAATTAGCCATTGAAGATGTTATAGCAGAAGTAATGCCTGATGAAAAAGACAAGGTGATCCAGCAAAAGCAGCAGGGTGATTTAATCGCAATGGTGGGTGATGGTATCAATGATGCGCCGGCATTGGTCAGAGCAGATGTGGGTATTGCCATGGGCTCAGGAACCGATGTCTCTATTGATAGTGCTGATGTGATTCTGGTTAATGGTGAATTAGGCAAGATTCCGTTAGCGGCAGAGCTGTCTCGAGCCACATTAACCACCATCAAACAGAATATCACAATTTCAATTGTGTATAATATTATTATGGTGCCGCTGGCAATGGCGGCAATGATTACACCATTGGTAGCCGCTATTTCAATGCCTCTGAGTTCTTTGCTGGTCATTGGCAATGCAGCACGGATCCGCTGGCGTTTTAAAGATAAATAACTGACTGACTGAAAACTAAGACAGGTAGCAAGAATGGATGTAATATATGGTTTAATTCCAAGTATGATTATTATTGGTATTATACTGGTTGTAATTTTATTCTGGGCCATTAAATCAGGTCAGTTTGATGATCTTGAAGGTGATGCCAGTCGGATTTTAATGGACGAGGATTTAACGCCAGAAAAACAATCAGTTCAGGAAAAAAAAGTATCAGACTCTGTATTAGAGAATAAAACTGAAGAAAATAATCAGGATAAAGCAGACAAATCCGAAAAAAATAGCTAGTATTAATGCTTAAGGATAAATAGTGCTATTATAAATAAGAATTTAATAAGGGGTCTTCTATGAGAAAAATAACAAAATTAATTATCGGAACATCATTATTAGCGGCCGCTGTATCAGCCTCTGCATTCAGCTTTGGCAGCAATGATAATAGTTGGGGCAACAACTGGGGCGGCAATAACTCACCCTGGAATTGGAATAGCGGCCCAAGCTGGAATCAGAACTGGGATGATGGTCCATGGAATAGCGGTCCCTGGAGTAACAATAATCGCTGGGGCGGTAACCGTTGGGGTAGAAATAACGCACCCTGGAACTGGGGTAACGGCAGTGGCTGGGGAGGAAATAACGCACCCTGGAATCGGGGTAACAATAACAACTATTACCGATATAATCGTGGTGGTTATGGTAATCCTTATGGTGGTGGCTATGGTGCTCCATACGGTGGTGGTTATGGCAACCCTTATGATCAAGGTTACAACCAATACCCCGGGCCAGCTGAAGCAGCGCCAGAGGCACCAGTTGATGTCGAGATAAGACAAGTTCCCGCACAATAAGCAGCATGCTGCCTCAGGTAGTATTTGCTGAGCTTAAATTGCTCAGTCATCATTTAAACCAATAGATGGTTGAGCAATCATGTCAATTTATGCTGAAATTATCCGGCAAAGTATTCCTTCATATCATTAGCAAACCTTTCCAATAAGCTATTTAAACAGCTTAAATGCCAATTCGACAGATTGCAGAATTGGTCATATTGGCATAATAAAAAAGCAAGGGCAATTGTCAGTGATAGTCATAAAGAGACTACATTCGTAGAATAAATTATTCAGAAATAAAACAAAAAAGGGAGCATTAATCGGCTCCCTTTCTGGCTTTGTGATAGTTCTTTCAGGTCGTTCTCTTTGCGAGTGCTATGCGACCATAGATGCTTTGAGTTTCTTCATAGCATTATTTTCAAGCTGTCTGACACGTTCAGCCGAGATATCATATTTACCTGCCAGCTCCTGAAGAGTCTGTTTATCATCATTTAGCCAGCGTTGGGAAACAATATCGCGACTGCGATCATCTAAAGTGGCTAATGCGGAATGCAGCAAGTCAGACTGATTCTTTTTGGTATCTGAAGTAACCAGAGATTGTTCAGGTGATGGTTCAGCTGATTCCAGATAATTTGCAGGAATGACGGGAGTATTTTCATTGTCTTCCTCATCATAACCATCAAAAGCGTTATCCTGATATGTGAGTCGGGCTTCCATCTGCAGGACATCTTTAGTGGTTACACCCAACTCTCTGGCAACGGTATGTACTTCTTCGTCAGAAAACCAGCCTAAGCGCTTCTTCTTACGACGCAGATTAAAAAATAATTTGCGTTGTGCCTTAGTGGTGGCAATTTTAACAATACGCCAGTTACGCAGAATATATTCGTGAATTTCGGCCTTAATCCAATGTACAGCAAAAGACACCAGGCGTACTTTCTTTTCGGGATCAAAGCGTTTGACTGCTTTCATCAGACCAATATTACCTTCTTGAATCAAATCGCCCTGAGGCAGACCATAACCACGGTAACCGCGGGCAATATGTACCACAAAACGCAAATGAGACATAATCATGCGTTGCGCAGCATCCAGATCACCGCTGTCTTTAACTTGTTGGCCCAGAGAAGATTCCTCTTCAGCAGTAAGCATAGGGATCGAGTTTGCCGCACTGATATAGTTCTCAAGGCTGCCTGTCGGGACCGCTAATGGTATCGCTAAAGATTTTGTAGTCATATAATTTCTTCCTTATTTACGGGTTCGTCTCAATTAAAGGGTTCTAAACCAGAGCCTTAATCTATTGAGATGATAGCCATAATATATCATTCAGATGCAAATTTTAGCACTCTTTGTAATAGAGTGCTAATTTTTAATAAAGTTCAATTTATTTTATAGTTGGTTATGAAAATATGCCTGGTTGTTTAAGCTTTATATCTCAAAAATAGAAGAATATCAGAAACTAATAACCAAGTAAAATAGTAAAGTAATTTTTATACTAATTAGTGTCCATCCGTAAATAGCCTTTTTTTAGCATTCAACTAAAAAAAAGGCCATACAAAATCATATTCAGCTTTCTTAAAATT
>JAHXHI010000336.1 GCA_025656775.1 gamma proteobacterium symbiont of Bathyaustriella thionipta | reverse complement strand
CCATAATGGTTTATTGATCTGATCCTTGTTTATGTAAAAAGTTCCCTTATTATATCAATTTTTCTCATTTATAATGATCTTGCCCTGGTTTATAGATGAATAATAAGCGAATTTAATGGCTAAAGATTTTGACAAGAGTGTTTAAAAACAATAGAATAGCGGATTAATTTTTGATGGTGTAGTTATCAGTCGTTATTAACGCCTGATAACATAAACTGACATTACGCGATAGAGTATGATTGAACGAATCCCGCTAAGAATCGATCATTTTAGATACACTGATCAGGGTGTTATTTTAGATGGTGTGATGACACGTGAAGAGTCAGTTAAAGACTTATTGAGACTCAATGAGGCGATACTGGAAAATTCTAGTGATATTTTATATCACCTGGAATTTGATGTTGACTTTTTGGGAAATCGATATGTGACAGGAACAGTTAATACTCAAGTTATCTTACAGTGTCAGCGTTGTATGGGTAATTTTAAATTAGAATTAAGTTGTGATATATCAACAGCTTTTGTGCGCAATGAAAGCGAACAAAAACAAGCTGAAGATTCAAACTACGATACATTCTGGTTATCTCAAAGAGAATATTTAGATCCCAGAGTTCTAATAGAAGACGAGTTAATATTAGCGCTGCTGCAAATAGCAATGCATCCGCTATCAGAAATTGGTAAAAGTTGTAAAGCTGAAGTGTTTTTTTTAGAAACCGATTCAGAACAAGATGAATCTCTTAATAACGTCAATTCAGAGCAAGCAGATGATAATCCTTTTGCCATACTGAAACAGTTAAAGAAGTGATCGTTAAAAACCAGTTAACAACTATTGATGAATAGCTAACAGTCAAACAAGTTAGTTAAGCAGGATTGTTAAGCAGGATAGTTAAGCAGGATAGTTAAGCAGGATAGTTAAGCAGGATAGTTAAGTAAAAATTTAATAATATTTTGTAACGTTAGGTAACTTTTAAATTACCTATTTATAAGTACATAAGGAAAATCAAATGGCAGTTCAAAAAAATAAATGTACCCCGGCTCGTCGTGGTTCACGTCGCTCACATGATGCTTTAACTTCTGCATCATTATCTATTGATCCAACGAGTGGTGAAACACACCGTCGTCATCACATCACCGCTGATGGTTACTACAAGGGTCGTAAAGTTTTAGGAAAATAATTCAGCTGGACTATTTAACTCAGTCTTACGCAAGCTGATTGACAGTAGCTGTAAATCAACTTGTATTGTCTAGACTTTAATACAAAATAATTATTAAAATTTTACAAAGCCTCAGAATTTTCTAGAGGCTTTGTTTTTGGTGTTTCAAAAATATGATAAATAACTTGCATAATAGCACGTTAGCGGTTGATGCCATGGGGGGAGATGTCGGCTTGGATGTCACCATACCTGCAGTCATTGACATTCTAAAAGAGTTTGCTCACTTGAAGGTTATTTTAGTGGGTGAACACTCGGCTGTTGAAAAAAAACTTGCAAATTGCCCTGATGCGATCAGGCAGCAGATTGTTATTCAACATGCGTCACAAGTAGTTGATATGGACGAAAAACCCGCATCAGCTTTACGCGGTAAAAAAGACTCATCCATGCGAGTTGCTATTAATCTGGTGAAATCGGGTGATGCTGATGCCTGTGTTAGTGCTGGAAACACAGGTGCTTTAATGGCTACCGCCCGATTTGTTCTAAAAACACTTCCTGGTATCGACAGGCCTGCAATATGTTCTGCTATTCCTACACAAACAGGACATACACACATGTTGGATTTAGGGGCTAATATCGATCTGTCTGCACAACATTTATTTGAATTTGCCGTTATGGGGTCTGTGTTAACCAGTGCGATTGATAATATAGAAAAGCCAAGTATCGGTTTACTCAATATTGGCCAGGAAGAAATGAAAGGTAATGAGCAGGTCCAGCAAGCTGCCAACCTGATTTCTAACAGTAGTCTTAATTATCATGGTTTTATAGAAGGTGATGATATCTATAAAGGTGTTGTTGATGTGGTAGTTGCCGACGGTTTTGTTGGTAATATCTCTTTAAAAACATCAGAGGGTGTAGCAAAAATGATCGTTTATTATATTAAACGTGAATTTAATAGAAACTGGCTGACAAAAATTGCAGGTTTAATTGCTATGCCTGTTTTAAATGCTTTTAAAAGTAAGGTTGATCCAAGAAAATACAATGGTGCAAGCCTGGTGGGTCTTAAAGGAATTGTTGTTAAAAGTCATGGTGGTGCGGATGTTTTCTCATTCAGTAACGCAATTAAAGTTGCAATGCTTGAGGTTGATAATAAAGTACCGCAAAAAATCAGTAAGGTATTAGAAGAGACTTTAATGACCAAAAATAATTCTTAAAAACTGTCACATAACCGATAAGCAGTTATTCAGTTCATATAATCTTATTATTTATTGTAATTATATTTATCCGTATTAATTTAATTAAAATAAATTAAACGGAAACTAAACATATCTGCTTAAATTTTGTTAAAAAGAGAAGAATAGATTGTTGTGTGCTACAATTTTATTATTTCTTTCATCAGGATAAACGTATATAGATGTATTCCCGTATTATGGCTACTGGCAGTTATCTGCCAGACAAAATTTTAACCAATCAAGACTTGGAAGCTATTGTTGATACTACTGATCAATGGATCACTGAAAGAACCGGTATCAAACAACGTCATATTGCTGCAGATGGTCAAACAACCTGTGATTTAGCAGAGTTCGCTGCAAGAAATGCGATTGATGCCGCAGGTATTGATCCTCAATCAATCGATCTTATCATTGTGGCAACAACAACACCTGATCGAGTTTTTCCTAGTACCGCCTGTTTATTGCAACAGCGTCTTGATATACATGGCTGTCCTGCGTTTGATGTCCAGGCTGTTTGTACCGGTTTTGTATATGCCCTGGATATTGCAGATAAATACATCAGAACAGGTGCAGCTAAACGCGCTCTGGTTATTGGCGCAGAAACGTTATCACGTATTGTTAACTGGAATGATCGGACGACCTGCGTATTATTTGCGGATGGTGCTGGTACCGTGATCATTGAGGCATCTGAAGAACCCGGTATTTTATCAACCCATATTCATGCAGACGGCAGCTTTGCCGAATTATTGACAACCAATGGCGGTGCTGCCGATGTAAGCCCAGATGGGCTTGATTCAATTTACATTGAAATGAAAGGTAATGAAGTCTTTAAAATGGCGGTGAATACATTGGGCAGAATTGTCGATGAGACGCTAAGTGCTAATAATATGGAAAAGTCTGATGTTGACTGGTTAGTACCTCACCAGGCGAATATCAGAATCATTAATGCAACGGCCAAAAAATTAAAAATGTCGACCGATCATGTGGTAACGACTGTTCAAAATCATGGTAATACTTCAGCTGCTTCAGTACCTCTGGCCCTTGATGTTGCTGTAAGAGATGGTCGTATAAAACGTGGCGAGACCATTTTACTAGAAGCTTTTGGTGGCGGTTTTACCTGGGGTTCTGCATTAATTAAATACTAAGATAACAATAAAAAATATATCTAATCATTGATAGCCATATTTGGCCATCACATTACAAGGATAAAACAATGTCAATAGCCTTTATTTTTCCTGGTCAGGGATCTCAGTCAGTTGGAATGCTTGGTAGTATTGCAGGTGAAAATCCAGAATATGGAGAGATCATTACTTCAACGTTTCAGCAGGCCAGTGACAGGTTAGGTGTTGATCTTTGGAATCTTGTACAAAATGGTCCTGAGTCTCAACTCAATATCACAAAAAATACTCAACCCGCCATGTTAGCGGCCGGTTACGCACTCTGGCAGATTTGGTGCAGTAAAGAAGGGAGTGCTCCGGCAGTTATGGCTGGGCATAGTCTTGGAGAGTATACCGCACTGGTTTGTTCAGAAGCTTTAGATTTTTCTGATGCAATTGATTTGGTTTCATCTCGCGGCAGGTATATGCAGGATGCTATTGAAACAGGTGATGGTGCAATGGCTGCTATTTTAGGACTTGATGATGATGCAGTGATTAAAGTATGTGAAGAAATTGCTGAAGACAGCGGCCGAGTTGTATCTGCTGTTAATTTTAATGCACCAGGGCAGGTTGTTATTGCCGGTCACAGCGATGCTGTAGAGCAGGCAGTGAATTCGGCGAAGAACACGGGTGCAAAAAAAGCCATTAAATTAGCGGTTAGTGTCCCTTCACATTGTTCTTTAATGCAAGGTGCTGCTGAAAGACTTGCTAAAAAATTAGAGTCAATCAATATAGAGCGCCCTGTCATACCTGTTATCAATAATGTGCATGTCACCATTGAGAATGAAAGTGATTCAATTCGTGATTCGTTAGTTAAACAGCTTTCTCATCCGGTACGTTGGGTGGAAACAATAAATAAAATGGCTGCTGAAGGTACAAAACAAATTGTTGAGTGTGGTCCAGGAAAAGTTTTAACCGGACTCAACCGTCGAATTAACCGTCAAATGCCAGCTCATGCGATGTTTGATACAGCAACAATCGATAAAGTTTTTGAGGAATTATCTTAATGTCAATGGAAAATGAAGTCGCCCTGGTAAGTGGTGCAAGTAGAGGTATTGGTCAGGCTATTGCTCAGAATTTAGGTAATAAAGGGGCTACGGTTATTGGTACAGCCACTTCAGAAAGAGGCGCTGAGAATATTTCTGCTTATCTCAAAGATAATGGTATTAAAGGTCAGGGTATGGTGCTCAATGTAACCGAGCAAAGTAGTATTGATGCCTTATTGACTGCAATAAAGGATAACTACGCAATGCCGTCTATTCTTGTTAATAATGCGGGCATCACACGCGATAACCTTATGATGAGAATGAAAGATGATGAATGGGATGATATTATCCAGACTAATTTAACATCAATTTTCAAGTTATCTAAAGCCTGCTTACGTGCCATGATGAAAGCTAAAAAAGGGCGTATTATTTCTATTGCTTCAGTGGTTGGCTTAACAGGTAACCCAGGTCAGGCAAACTACGCGGCAGCCAAAGCCGGAATTTTTGGCTTTACTAAGTCATTAGCGAGAGAAATTGGTTCACGAGGTATTACTGTCAATGCTGTAGCACCTGGATTTATTGACACCGATATGACTAAATCATTACCTGATGAGGCTAAAGATGCGCTGCTTAAGCAAATTCCACTTAATCGCTTAGGTCAAGTTGATGAAATTGCATCTGCTGTTGGTTTTTTAGCCTCTTCTGATGCGGCTTATATTACCGGCGAAACAATTAATGTTAATGGCGGTATGTATATGCCATAACGGCATTTGAATCGATTCTGAAAATGTTTTTTCTCCAACAGGCCAATTACCTTATAAAATACCTGTTTTATACGAAAAACTTATTTTTAGATAATAAAAAGACTAAATAATTGAAAAATTAACATCTAATACTGGTATATCGCTTTAGATTTCACTAAAATAGCGTCACGTAAATAAGCATACTAAATGTACACGGCTTTTATATTATCTAAGTGTTTGTTTTTACATGAATGTAGAAACTATCTGTATCGATTTTTATGAGCTGTGCAATAACATGTTACAAAAGAATTGGAGATTTGAATAAAATGAGTAGTGTTGAAGATAGAGTTGCTAAAATTGTTGTCGAACAACTAGGCGTTAAAGAAGATGAAGTAAAATCTGAAGCATCATTTGTTGATGATTTAGGCGCTGATTCTTTGGATACTGTTGAGTTAGTAATGGCTCTTGAAGAAGAGTTTGGCACTGAAATTCCAGATGAAGAAGCTGAAAAAATTACTACTGTTCAGTTAGCAATTGATTATATTAACGCAAATACTGAAGCTTAATAGCCACTTTACATTGATATGTTTAATATCAGTGTAAGCGCATCACGTTTTTTATAAAGCCGATTCTAATAGTGCTCCTTGTTTGCATTGTTATATTCGGCTTTAATTTTTTTTGCTTAAATTTTCTGGCAAATGGTACGGTAAAGGTTCACTTTGAATCTATTTTACCTTTGAGTTTTTTTGGAGATGGTCTTGACTAAGAGAAGAGTAGTTATTACCGGTATGGGGATGGTGACTCCGGTTGGATTGAATGTATCCGAATCATGGGAAAATATCCTCGCAGGTAAAAGTGGTATAAAGCTGATTGATCACCTGGATACCGAACCATTTAGTGTGAAATTTGGCGGTTCGATCAGAAATTTTGATATAAGCGACTACTTATCTCCAAAAGAGTCCAAAAAAATGGATACTTTCATACATTACGGTATGGCTGCAGGTATTCAGGCGATTGAAGATTCTGGTCTTGAGATCACCGAACAAAATGCATGGAAAATTGGTGTCCATATTGGCTCTGGTATTGGTGGTATTTCAGGTATTGAAAAAGGTCATAGTAACTTTTTGAGAGCGGGTCCACGTAAAGTATCGCCATTCTTTGTACCGAGTAATATTATTAATATGATTTCCGGTAATCTGTCAGTTAAATATGGTTTGAAAGGCCCTAACTTATCAATGGCAACAGCCTGTGCAACGGCAACACATAGTATTGGTGATGCCGCTCGTATCATTGAATATGGTGATGCGGATGTGATGGTCACCGGTGGTGCTGAAATGGCATCATCACATACCGGTCTTGCAGGATTTGCTTCAGCAAGAGCGCTTTCAACTCGAAATGATGATCCTGAAACAGCTTCCAGACCATGGGATAGAGATCGTGATGGTTTTGTTCTTAGTGATGGTGCTGGTGTGGTTGTTCTGGAAGAGTATGAATTTGCCAAAGCTCGTGGTGCTAAAATTTATGCAGAAGTATTGGGTTTTGGTATGAGTGGTGATGCCTTTCATATGACACTGCCTTCTAAAGGTGGAGAAGGTGCCAGTCGCTGTATGGATTCTGCTTTAAGAAATGCAGGTTTAAATCCGCAACAGATTAACTATATTAATGCTCATGGGACATCGACTCCTGCCGGTGATTTAGCAGAAACAGAAGCCGCTAAACGTACTTTTGGTGATTATGCTTACAACTTAACGATGAGTTCCACCAAGTCTATGACCGGCCACCTGCTTGGTGCTGCTGGTGGTATTGAAGCGATATTTACGGCACTTGCCATTCGTGATCAAGTGGCTCCACCCACAATTAATCTGCAAAATCCGAGTGATGACTGTGATTTAGATTATGCACCATTAGTACCTAAAGAAATGAAAATTGACTATGCGATTTCAAATTCATTTGGTTTTGGTGGCACGAATGGCACATTAATCTTTGGTAAAATTTAATCGCTTAGCCTGGAAATGGTTAAAGCCATAGAGCAATAAAAATAGGTGACCATAGCCTTGACCGGTTATGGTCTGGTTTTATCTGAATCAATAGCGATGTTAGTAAATACACTGATAAAATATGAATTATGCGTGCCAGTTAACTGAAGTCTCAAAACAGGCATTTCCTGATTTTATTGAATTTTATCTTCATTTCCCCAACAAATACCCCTTTTTACTGACCTCATCAAGTAAAAAGATATCTAAGACAAAGCCCCTCATCAATAATGAGCAAGAATCAAATTATGATATATTGTTTATTGATCCAGGTTATTGGTTGAAGATGGATAATGAATTTAGACTTTCAACCTCCAATACAGAATTAGATATTGATTCAAATGATTTATTTCTTGATGCCTTTGATAAGCTTTTTTTGGCCGAAAAAAATAATCTCTCATCCAGTGATAAGAAATCAACTTCAGCACATCAGTTACCCTTTACAGGGGGATGGTTTGTTTTTGTTGCCTATGAGTTAGCGCAGCAAATTGAGCCTGGTTTAAAACTTATATGTGAAAAGCAATTGTTACCTGTTGCTTATGCGGCACGTGTAAAACAAGCACTTATTTATGATCATACTCTGGATAAATTGTTTTTTCTAAGTGAAAGTGAAAGTGGAATTGATCATCGTGTGGCAATGGATTCTGTATTATCTGACGTAAAGTTTATTCAACAAGCTGAAACGGTTAGCAGAAATTCGGCTGAATTATTATCCCGTCTTGTGGAAGAAGATGATATGAGTTTTCTATCGTCTGCACAAACAGTCCGAAACTATATTAAAGAAGGTGATGTTTTTCAGGTTAATTTGTCTCGACTCTGGAAAACCTTTTCCCAACAAAAAAATCATGTAGAACAAGCCTGCTCGCTGGCACAAAAACTTTACCAGGCTAATCCGGCACCATTTTCCGGACTTGCCAGTTTTGTATCCAATGGTGGTCGCTCATCGATTATTTCCTCTTCGCCTGAACGCTTACTTAAAGTGAGCAATAATAAGCTTGAATCCAGACCGATTGCAGGTACACGGCCACGTAGTCAATCTGACCATGAGGATATGCGTCTTCTGGATGAGCTTCATGCACATCCTAAGGAGCAGGCTGAACATATTATGTTGATTGATTTAATCCGAAATGATCTGGGGAGAGTATGTGTTCCCGGGTCCGTTATTGTTGATGAATTAATGACTAATGAAAGTTATGCTCATGTCCATCATATTGTGTCTAATGTCATTGGTACACTGCAAGCTGATACCACCCCTGGTGATGTGATTAAAGCACTCTTTCCAGGTGGTACGATTACTGGCTGTCCAAAAGTACGTTGTATGGAAATCATTTCTGAATTAGAACAGCATTCAAGAGGTGCTTATACGGGTTCAATGGGCTATATTAATCTCGATGGCAGTATGGATTTAAATATCTTAATTCGTACCATGCTATTAGAAGATGTCACAGAGCAAAAACATAAGCTGTTATCTAATCAGTGCAATCAACAGCAATTAACGTTCAGAGCCGGAGCAGGTCTGGTGTTTGATTCTATAGCAAAAAAAGAACTTCAGGAGACTCGTGCGAAGGCTAAAGGCCTACTTAAAGCATTATAATTATTGACTTATTTATGACCATCATTGATAACACACAAATAAATTTAATCAAGACTAACATTGATGTTAATGATCGGGGCTTAGCATATGGTGATGGCCTGTTTGAAACAATTGCCTGTGTTAATGGTGAGTTACACAACTGGCATTTACATTGGAAACGCCTAATTCTGGGGGCAGAGCGACTCAGCTTAATGATACCGGATGAAAATTTTTTACTAGACAGTATCAATTCAAAGTTATTTCAAAATAATGATTTAAACACACAAAATCATTCCATCAATAAAGTGATTAAAGTGATTATTACCAGAGGAAAGGGTGGTCGAGGTTATCAATTTCCACAACAGCCGAGGTCTACTTTGATTATCAGTATTCACAACTGGCCTGAAAAACCAGTTGATGATTATCAAAACGGTATTAAACTCAAAGTGTGTCAAACCTGTCTGGCACCCCAGCCTGCTTTGGCTGGTATTAAGCATTTAAATCGTTTGGAGCAGGTACTTGCTCGTAATGAATTAAATGGCAGTGATTATCAGGATGGTATTATGCAGGTATGCCCAGAAACGTCGGTTTCATCCTCTGATTCGAAAATCATTGAGGCAACAAGCAGTAATATTTTCTTTGTCAAAAATAATCAATTATTTACACCAAAAATTGATACCTGTGGTGTTCAAGGTACAATAAGACAAGAAATTATTAGCCTGACAAGAAAAATGGCGATTAAGTTAGAACAAGGTTATTATGTTCTTGATGATTTAAGTGATGCTTCAGAGGTTTTTTTAACCAACAGCATATTTGGTGTTGTTCCGGTGCTCTCTATTACTGACAGTGATAATATACAAAGGTTTTCTGCTCAACAAAATCCAGCAAAAATTTCTGCTAAATTATCGAATATAATTAATAAGGCACTTAATCGTCCCGAATTAATGAGTGATATTATTCTGCGATAACAATTGCCTCGTATTAAACTAATTGACTTGTAAACCACTTTAAATATGATAAAAAAATTTTTTAAATTAATTGCCTTAATTATCATCATCTCTTGTTTTGCTGCCGGATGGTATTGGAATGAGTATAAGGTTTATTTAACACAACCGATTAAGCTGGTTGATTCGGATCAATCAAAGAATAAAACGGAATATTTATTTACTATAAAAAAGGGAGAACTGATCCGCAATATTGCCAATAATCTTCATGACCAGGCGATCATTACTCACCCCGGCTATTTTCGTCTCTATGCTCGTTTATCAAAAAAAGCGGTAAAAATAAAAGCAGGTGAATATTCGCTAAAACCCGGAATGACTATTGTCGATGTAATTGATCTTTTTATTTCAGGAAAAGTAAATCAATATGCGTTGACGATTGTCGATGGCTGGACAGTTAAAGAGGCTCTAAATGCCATAACATCAGAGAGCAATTTGATGCGCTCAAGCAATATAGTTGATCAGAATAATAAAATAGATACTGATAAGCTAAAAAAATTATTAAACTTAAAAGAAATTAGTCTTGAAGGGCTTTTATATCCAGATACCTACCATTTTCCACGAGGCACCAGTGATTTTCAGTTTATCAAGCGTGCCTATGATCAAATGCATAAGATTTTGGCAGAAGAATGGGATAAAAGAGACAAAAATACCCCATTAAAATCACCTTATGAGGCTTTAATTCTGGCTTCTATTGTAGAGAAGGAATCAGGAGTCAGTAGCGAGCGCAGTAAAGTGGCAGGTGTTTTTATCCGTCGGTTATTAAAAAAAATGCGGCTTCAGTCTGATCCAACCATTATTTATGGAATGGGGGAGCGTTATAAGGGTAATATACGTCGTCGTGATATAAATGAAAAAACGGCATACAATACTTATCAAATTTCAGGTTTACCGCCAACACCTATTGCTATTCCCGGACGTGAAGCTATTCATGCTGTGTTGCACCCTGATAACGGTAAAAGTTTATACTTTGTTGCGGATGGCTCAGGAGGTCATAAGTTTAGTAACAATCTTAAAGATCATAACCGTGCTGTAAGAAAATACATATTAAAAAAGAAGTGAAGAAAGCGATCATGTTTAAAGGTAAATTTATTACAATTGAAGGTTCAGAAGGAGCGGGCAAGTCAACTAACATTGGTTTTATTCAGGATTACCTCAACCAAAAAAACATACCTTTTATTTTAACCCGTGAACCGGGTGGAACCCCTGTCGCGGAAAAAATACGGGACTTATTGTTAGATAAGGCCAATACCAGCTTATGTGATGATGCTGAGCTGCTGCTGATGTTTGCAGCGCGATCACAACACCTGAATGAATTAATTATACCTGCACTTGAAGCCGGTAAATGGGTCATAAGTGATCGCTTCACTGATGCCAGCTATGCTTATCAGGGCGGCGGGCGTGGGCTGTCCTGGCAAAAAATTGCACAACTGGAACAGTGGGTTCAGGGGAATTTAAGACCTGATGCCACTATTCTGCTTGATATACCGGTAGACAAAGGCATGGAAAGAGTTCGAGAACGTGGTGAAACTGACCGTTTTGAACAGGAGCAGCTGAGTTTTTTTAATCGAATCAGAGAGGCTTATTTAAAGCTTGCTGAGGAAAACCCGGAACGTTTTCATATTGTTGATACTCTACCGGCTATTGAAAAAGTTCATAAGCAACTTGAGCGAGTAATGGATCATTTATCTTCATGATCGGTAATAGCATCGCTTAAGAGTAACAATTCTGCCTGTTTGTCGTGTAAAATATTAGCCCTGTAAAATAGATATGTTGAGTAAAATAAATGCACTCTTATTTTTCTTCTGAGAATAAATGCGAACTTAATTTAAACGTTGCTTTAAAATGACTCATAGCCCAACAGATAATGAAATATTACCTTACTATAAACAAAATGCTGTTTACCCCTGGCAATTACCTCTATGGAAGCAGTTATTTAGTGACCCTGTAGCGACGAGTCATTTTCCTCATGCATTATTACTTTCTGGTGTATCAGGAATAGGAAAGACACCTCTGGCTTTTTACTTAGCCCGAGCCTTATTGTGTCAAACACCTCAGGAAAACCTAAAAACAGGGCTAATGGAACCCTGTCAAAGTGTTGATAATGATAATGTATGTCGTTCCTGTCAACTTTTTAGTGCGGCAACTCACCCTGATTTATATCATGTGACCACAGCTGTTGATAAGAAGGTGATTCCTGTTGATGATATTCGTGCGCTGATTCAATGGAGTGTGCTTAATAGCCAGTTTGGGGGGAAAAAGGTAATTCTTATTGAGCCTGCTGAAGCGATGAATCTAAGTGCTTCTAACAGCTTGTTAAAAACACTTGAAGAGCCTGTTTCAAATACCATTATTATTTTATTAACCAATAAAAAGCAGGCACTCCTGCCGACCATTAGAAGTCGTTGTCGTACGATTGATATGGCATTGCCCGATAATCAAATTACAATGCAATGGCTGTCAGAGCAGAATATTCCCAAACCGAAATTAATGCTTTCTTTGGCATCTGGTGCGCCATTACTTGCTCTGCAGTTATCGCAAAGTGAACAACTAGAAGTTCGCTACGCTATTATCAACCAGCTTTTATCTGTGATGACTGATTCTATTGATCCTCTGTCAGTTGCAGAAGCGCTATTTAAGCAAACAAAAACGAAACCTGCGAAGGCAAGCCGAAAAAAATCGCAGACTAAGACCTTGTTAATAACGCCTTATGACATTATTTACTGGTTTGACTCTCTGGTTTCTGATTTAGCAAGATTAGCGCAAATGTGTGCTATAGATATAATTATTAATATCGATTATTATGATAGCTTGCAACAATTATCAAATAGATTATACTTAAAAAGATTATTGCAACTATCTGATTCGATTAATAAAGCCTATTATGAGATTCAAGGGCAAATCAATATTAATTTATTATTTGAAAAGTTGTTAATTGATTGGAACAATTGTCAAAAATAAACAGGATTTGTTATTATTCCTAATCAACATACTTTGGTTTAACAAACGACACTTAATGTTTATCTAAAATCAGGTCCTGATTATAATTTAGATAAAAAATGAATAATATATCAATGAAAAATAATAAGATAATTGATAACCAAATTAAAGAGTATCTTGTATTATGATGCGTCCCGGACAAGCCAGACAAAGCATATTATCACTCTCTATTAAAGATAAAAATGCACTTTATGCGGCCTATATGCCTTATATCGTTAATGGTGGTTTATTTATTCCAACTAATAAGCAATATAATCTGGGTGATGAAGTGTTTATGCTGCTCACTTTACTCGATGAGAAAGATAAATTACCCGTTGCCGGCAAAATCGTCTGGATTACGCCATCGGGTTCACAGGGCAATCGTGCTGCTGGCGTGGGGGTTCAGTTTAGTGATCAGGATAATGGTCAGGCACAACAGAAGATTGAAACTTATCTGGCAGGTGCTTTGAAATCGGAACGGCCTACACATACGATGTAATTATTAACTAAAAACTATTCTTTTATATCTGTTTTTACTTTTCTTAATAACCATTCCTAAAGTTAAACTGCAATTATGTCTCTTAAATACGTTGATTCACACTGCCATCTCGATATGCTTGATTTATCTGACTTTGATAATCACATGGATAACGTGATTAAACAGGCTGAGA
Source organism: gamma proteobacterium symbiont of Bathyaustriella thionipta (assembly GCA_025656775.1). Taxonomy (GTDB): domain Bacteria; phylum Pseudomonadota; class Gammaproteobacteria; order GRL18; family GRL18; genus GRL18. The sequence goes on along the minus strand of JAHXHI010000336.1, from coordinate 5,051 downwards.
AAAATAAGGTGACTGATATCCTCAGTATTGCTGTCGATCTTGACTCTTTTCCGCGCATTCTTGAAACGGCCAGAACTTACCCTAATGTCTATGCTTCGGTGGGTTTACATCCCTGTCATTCACCAGAAAACACCATTCGTGTTGATGACTTAACAATTTTGGCCAATGATTCCAAGGTGATTGCGATTGGTGAAACCGGACTTGATTATTATATGAATAATGGCAGTGACCCCCTTAATGAGGATTTTTCCTGGCAAAGACAACGTTTTAGAACCCATATTAGAACCGCCATTAAAACATCTAAACCACTCATTATACATACCCGTGATGCTCGTGATGATACCTTAGCAATTCTTGAAGAAGAAAATGCTGAAAAAATTGGCGGGATTATGCACTGTTTTGTTGAAGATACAGCAACGGCAGAAAAGGCTTTAGAGATAGGTTTTTATATTTCATTTTCAGGGATAGTGACGTTTAAAAATGCCCGATCAATTCAGGAAGTCGCAAAATGGATCCCGGATAATCGGCTTCTCATTGAAACTGACTCCCCATATCTTGCACCAGTCCCTATGAGAGGCAAGAAAAATCAACCTGCTTATGTGGCTTATGTTGCTGAATTTTTAGCTGAGTTACGTGGTGCTAGTGTGGAACATATTGCCAGAGTGACACGGGAAAACTATTTTAAATTATTTAAACTTAATGATCCTCTGATTTAAATTTACCAGGTTTTTTACCGGAAACAATATAAGCAAAAGCCAGTACTTCAGCGACAACATGATAGAGTGACTCTGGAATGTCTTCATAAAGTTCTAATTGAGATAAGAGGACGGCAAGGTCAGGATCTTCATGAATGGGGATACCATGCTCTTTAGCAAGCGCTATAATTTTTTGAGCAATATCATCTTGTCCCGTTGCGGTCACTTTAGGGACTGGATTTGCTGTGTCCTCATTATAATGTAATGCAATAGCCTGTTTAAATGGCATGTTATCATCACTTTGAGAGGTTGTTTTCAGGCTGTTTTTTTTCTTCATACTTTAACTTCCATACTTATCTCTTATACCTGTTCATCAATAATAAATTCACTATTGCGTTGCTCCTTTCTGGCTTCTTCCGGCATTCCATGAAAGGCAGCAAGTTGTGACAGGGTAAAACCCGATTCTAATAAACGTTTACTGAGTAATGAAAAATATTTTTCAAATAAATATTGACTGTGTTTTTTTTCTGTCCAAAATTGTATGGCGAGATCCTGTTGGTCAAGGGTAATATAAATACGAATTCCCCCCAGCGTATTTAAATGAAATGCCAGATTGACAGTCCATATTTTATTCCCTTGCTCCGCTTCTTTTTCTTTCAATCTTTCACGAATTTTTAATTGTAGAACTTCTTGTTGATCATTATGACGAAATGGAATTTCAAAATTAATAAAAGATTGATCACCGCCTTCACGTGCATGAAATTGATTGATAACAATTCGCGATAAAACCCCTTCGAGCTGGTCAAGAATGCGCGATTGTATTAACAAGTGATTGTTTAACTGGAAGATATTTGAATCTAAAACAGGCATCTGTACCTGAGCATGTGCCACTCTTACGGGCAAATCAAACATGTGTTTTAAACTGGTGTGTGAATTAATCAGGCCATCATGTGCAATATTTTTATATAAACTACTTTCACTTGATAGTAATTTGGGTATTAAGACGGCCTGGTCATTTTGAATTAGAGACACCAGTTGTGACAACCCGGCTTTTAAGTCAGTCATTGCTATTGGACTATTTGTAACGGGTACTGATTTATTGAGGTTTGAATTTAATAGCCTGGATTCTAAAAATGTGCCTGAGTTATTAAGTGTTGTTTTAACTTCTTTACTGGTTGATAACTGAGATAATTGAGGGAATTGTTGTAGAACATTATCCACTTGTTGTTTGAATTTCGGTGTAAAAAAAGTATTGGCCTGATGTGTTTGTGTTGTAATTTCTCGAAGTGAAGCTAATAACTGGGGTATTGCTTGTTGCTTAGTCGCTAACTGATTTATCAATTGACTTATTTGATTACTCTCAGCAGGAGGGTGTTTTAATTGAAATGTCACCTCAGAAGCATTCTTATTAACATACAATAACAATTGTTGACCCGCTTTGAGTGGCAAATTAGTTTTTATTTCAACCACTTGAGATTTATTAATTAATTCATTTGAAATCGTTTTATTAGTCAAATCAGCAATAATATTTGCTGGAAATTGTCCTGATTTATTAACTAATAATGATGCAATGTTGTTTTGCGGTGCTTGATACACAATGCTTTGAATAAGTTGCCCCGAATACCATTGACGTAATGTACCTAATGTGAGCTGTTCAGGTTTTATGGGTTGTGAAGCAAGTACTTCGGCCAGTTTATGTTGTTGAACCCTGTCCTGAATATATAATTGAGTGAATTCACCGGGTAAAATTTGTTTGGCGCTAAGAATGGCTTTTTGTGTATCAACAGCCAATAATCCATTTTGACTCAGATTTTGTAATGTCTGTTTTAATAATAAGCCAATAGCTATTCGTTGCTTATCAGCAATTGCTGCAGTAATTTTATTACTCATTTCTTCACTGCTGGTGTTTTTACTGCTCAGTACTTTGCTGCTGATATCCTGTTTAGGATTAGATTCATTTTTTTTAATTTCAGTAGAGAGTTTTGAAGTATCAATCGGTTGCATTTCTGGTCTCTAAACACTCCAGGGGTTGTAAAAATGCCAGTGTCATAAAATACTGTGCTAATATTAAGTATAAACTAAATACAAAGAATAAATATAAGGTTTCAGGGTAAAAATGAATAAAGAAACTCAGTTATGGTACCTCAAAGTCAAAGGACGGGTGAAGGGCCCTTATGCTTCAGGCCTTATCAGTAAAAATATACTATTGGGACGCATACATCCATCTGACCTTTTAAGTCAGGATAAAGAAATCTGGCGTAAGGCATCAGCTATCCGTGAAGTGATGCCGGATGTCATTAAGTATCGGAATGAGCCAAATTATAAAGAACGTCTTAGAGCAGCCAGACGCTGGGCTGATGAGCGTGAATCGATACGTGAAGTGGATGACAATGGACAAGAAATACATTATGAACCACGTAAAAAAGTGACACATCTAAGAATAAAAACCACAGGAATAATCGGTCTTATTAGTATCATCGCTATTATTTCAGGTTTGATTTTTGCGATGTTCAAGTTCACACCGGATGATCCTTTAGCGAAAATTAATTGCTCTGCACAAGCTCAAGACGGCATGCTGTTTTATGGCTGTCATTTACAACGAAAAATTTTTAATAAGAAAAGTATTAAAAACAGCAGTTTTAAAAATGCATTGCTGCAAAATACTCAATTCAGGCAATCGAGTCTGCAACATAGTAACTTCGATTATGCCAATCTATCCCACGCTGATTTGTCACAGACGAACTTCACGGGGGCAAGCCTTCGTGCCTCAGACTTGCGTGGTGCCACATTAACGGCCACAATTTTTACTAAAGCTGATTTGAGTTATGCTGACCTGACTGGAGCAAAAGCATCAAAAATTAAATTAACAAGGACAATATTAGGGGGTACTATTTGGTTTGATGGTCAGGTCTGCCATAAAGAATCGATAGGGCGTTGTCAGCAATAACGATAGAATTTTAGTACGTTAGTGTCTGTTTTCTTTACATGTAAAATAAATCAATACATAGGATAATTCTTACTTTTCTAAGCTTTTTATGCTGGATTCTCAAAAAATGATTTTTAATTCAATAGTTTACTGTTATAATTAATAAATATTGAAGTGTCAGGTTTATTTACATTATGCAGGGCCTTATCTGTTAAATGTGTTTTTAAGTTTATGATAATTAATTAAAATTTTTATTGGCATGATAGTTGCTTGATAGATATTAAGAAAACATAAACTAACCTGTGAACATATTTGTTGTATAACTGGAGTTCTACATGAGAATTAATAAACCCCTTTCTATTGTTTCCCTCGCTTTATTGGCGTCTATTCCCGTTTTATCTCAAGCGTCAATTACTGTCGATGGCAATATTGGAGATTGGTTGGATTCAGACTTCACACAAGAAAATTCTGACTGGGATCCCACCAGAGCAACGACATCTTATGTGGTTTCTGATTATGATAGTAATGATCAGTCATATACAACGAGTAGTAGCGGCATTAATCATTCAAAAACTTCAAATCCTTATGGTGATAACCAGATTTATGATGCTGAAGCGATGTATATTGAAATTCAAAATGATACGCTTTATATAGCGATTGTATCCGGACTGGCTCCAACTAATAAGTATTTTTCCGGTGATATTTTCTTTGATCTGGATGGTGATATTGGTACGAGTGGTGGTACTGGCTATGAGTTTGGTCTGGTTGTGGATGATCATTATCCTAATGCTGTATCGAGTGATGGTTACTGGGATCCTGGTCAGCTTGTTAATTTTACTTCATGGCAGCAAGGTCTTAATGGCACTGATTTACATCCTGTTACCGGGGATGATGGCACTTTAATTACTGATGCTGAAACACAGCTCGGGATTTCTCCTGCTACCGATCCAATCGTGGGCATAGGGGCTAATGGTGATAATGATGAACATTATATTATTGAAGCATCCATCAGTCTTGGCTCAGCCTCTAACCGAAATGTCTTTGGACAAAGCCTTTTAGATTCACTCGGTCATAATGGAAATGACATTAATATTCACTGGAATCCTTCATGTAATAATGACTGGATACAATACACGGGTAGTCTGGCCTATAATACAAATGAAGCTGGTAATCCTGGTCAAATTCCAGAGCCAACGCCTTTGGCATTGATGGCTATTGGTTTATTGGGTATTCTTGCCAGAAGAAGAATAAGCTAGGAAAGAACATTTTCTTTTAGTTGAAAAAAGCCTCTGTAAACAGAGGCTTTTTTTTGTGGGCAGTTCCGTCATTATTCAATATTATGAAATAATATTGAATAACTGCATGCTCATCATACTAAAAACTTTCTAATAATTTCTTTGCATCTTTCCTTGCTCTGAATTTACCTGGAA
>JAHXHI010000140.1 GCA_025656775.1 gamma proteobacterium symbiont of Bathyaustriella thionipta | reverse complement strand
GATTTTCTCTTTCTACTCATTTTTAGGTTCCCCATTAGGTTAGCTCTTATATCTTAACCTATTGTCCAGTTTTCGGGGTCCACTATAGTTCGCACCTTTATAAAATTGTAGCCGCATGGGTGATTACAGTACCTGTTTCGGGAATCATAGCGGCTCTATTGTTCTTCACTATCAGAGGTATGATGATGCCCTGAGCAATTGTTCTATGTATTGTAACAATGATTGTTAAGTGTGTTCTTTTTAGCAGTTGAAAAATACTATTTCGTTACCTATCCTTTATACAGGCATGGCTATTTGAGAAAAATAGTTCATAGCCTGCTTTTCACTCTCCTATAAACAGACATGCTGAGTAAGGATATTGAGTTTGATGAAGAATCAGATAGCGCATTGCGCGAGGCGCTGCTGAAAAAATTTATAGAAACTATAAAAGTACATAAGAATACATTTCAAGTTGAATTTTTAGCTTCACAAGAACAACGGGAACACTTTTTAAATGCGTTAAATGCGGTCAGTTATCAAGTGACTTAATAGAAATTAATCATACACTTTCTTATTAAATTCACATAAATCCTCAATAAGACAGGCGCCGCATTTAGGTTTTCTGGCCGTACAGATATAACGCCCTAAAAGGATCAGCCAGTGATGGGCATCCAGCATAAATTCATCGGGAATAAGTCTGACCAGACGTTTTTCAACTTCAACCACATCCTTGCCATGAGCTATTTTAGTGCGGTTTGATACTCTGAAGATATGAGTGTCTACGGCCATCGTTGGATGGCCAAAGGCGGTATTCAGTACCACATTGGCTGTTTTACGGCCGACACCCGGTAAGGCTTCTAATGCTTGGCGATTATCGGGTACTTCACTATGATGTAGCTCAATTAACATTCGGCAGGTTTTTATAATATTTTTGCCTTTGCTATTATACAAGCCGATGGTTTTTATATACTCTTTAAGGCCTTCTTCACCCAGAGCATAGAATGCTTCAGGTGTGTTGGCTACTGGGTAGAGCTTTGCGGTGGCTTTATTAACACCCTTATCAGTGGCCTGAGCAGATAAAATAACGGCGATGAGTAATTCAAATGGATTACTAAAATTCAGTTCCGTGGTAGGGTGTGGGTTATCTTCCCGAAGCCGGGAAAATATTTCAATGCGTTTTGCCTTATTCATTTATTTTTTCAAGTTTACGGGAACTTATACTGCAGAAGCTTCAAGTGCTACGGGTTCCTGCTGCTTATTCTGTTTCTTTCTCTGTGTTCTTTTTTTCTCTATATAGTTACGAGCAGCTAAAAGAAAGGCCAGTCCGATAAAGGCTCCGGGAGGCAGGATGGCCAGTAAAAAGCCGTCATAGTCTGAAAACACTTCAATAGTAAGCCAATGCATGCCCTCACCAAACATAATATGAGCATTGGCAAATAAAGTACCCATGCCGATGACCTCGCGCAGTGCACCCAGAGTGACCAGAACCAGAGCAAAACCCAAGCCCATCATCAGGCCGTCAAAAAAGGACTTGGATACGGTGTTTTTTGATGCAAAAGCTTCTGCACGGGCAATAATGGCACAATTGGTGACAATAAGAGGAATAAAAATACCCAAAACCAGATAAAGTTCATGAAACCAGGCATGAATAATCAGCTCAATCGCTGTTACTGCTGAGGCAATAATAACGACAAAAACCGGCAGACGAATTTCCGGACGAACAATGTTGCGGATTAATGATACTGATACATTTGACAGAATCATAACCATTATCGTGGCGATACCCAGTCCCAGTGCATTGACCACAGAGTTTGAAACAGCCAGTAAGGGACATAGTCCCAACATTTGTGCAAAAACGGCATTGTTATTCCATAAACCATCTTTCGCAATAGGAGCGTATTCTTCAAGTAATGATTTTTTTGGTGTGACTTCTGTTTCTGTTTGAATTTCAGTACTTGCCATAAGGTTTTCTCTGCTGTTCAGTTTTGCCATACAACTTATCGTATTTGGCCTGATCTAGAAATAGTTTATTGTGGTTATGGTTAAAATAGTCCAATGCTTTAAAAACGGCATTCACAACAGCGCGTGGAGTAATGGTTGCTCCGGTAAACTGATCGAAGCTCCCGCCGTCTTTTTTAACTTTCCAGGGGGCGGTAACTGATTCAATCAGGTGCTTGTCATCAAACCCTAAAATCCAGTTATTCTTTGCTATCTCAATTTTATCGCCCAGTCCAGGTGTTTCTTTATGGCTGATCACCCGCACACCGTAAATATGACCATTGGCTTTGATAGCAATCAGCAATTTGATTTCACCACTATAACCTTCATTGCTGATAATTGGAAAGGCAACTGCCACAGGGTGTCCCCCCTGCCAGGCCTGATAAATTGTGGTAGGCACTGTCTGGCCTAATTTTGAGCTGGCAGGTACCAGAAGCTGATGATCCAGCAGATTATTATCATGACTTTCAGGCGGAATAATATTATTCAGATTGCGCAGTAGATTGGCTTTTTCACTGGCTTCAATTCTTTCTTTAGTGGCTTCAAATGTGAACATGACCAATGCGGTGCCCAGGCCACCAAAGACGGCCAATAAAGCAGCACTGATAAGCATATTGCGTAATAATGCTGTTTTCATGGAAGCTCCTGATCATCATTGTCCACCTGATGTCCGTAAACACGAGGTTGGGTATAATAGTCAAGCAGAGGGACACACATATTCATAATTAATACAGAAAAAGCCACGGCATCAGGGTAACCGCCCCAGGTACGAATAATATAAATTAAAGCACCAATACCTGCACCATAAAAAATACGTCCTCTGGGGGTGGTCGATGCAGTGACGGGATCGGTGGCAATAAAAAACGCCCCCAGCATGGTGGCACCGGAAAAGAGGTGAAACAGGGGTGAAGGATTACTGTCCAGCTCAAAACTACCAAATAAAAGTGATAAAAAGCCAAGGGTTGCCAGTAAAGAAAGAGGGATATGCCAGCTAATGAGGCCTTTACGCAACATGAACAGACCTCCGGCAAGAAAGGCTAAATTAACCCACTCCGTACCAATACCACCGAGCATGCCAAACGTAGTGCCCTGAGCATCAATTTCACTAATCGTAGCGGCTCCACTTAAGATTGAAGTCCGGACAATGCCCAGGGGAGATGCTGAAGTCAGCGCATCCATGGCCACACCGTCAGGCAACTGAGCGAATAACTGAAAGTTGATGGTTTCCAGTAAGCTTAATGTCTGTCCATTAACCTGTGAGAGCATCATTATGGGGGTTTGCCAATATGTGGTCATTTGGGCAGGAAAGGACACCAGTAAGATAGCATAGGCTACCATAGCAGGGTTAAAGGTGTTGTAACCGAGTCCGCCATAGAGTTGTTTAGCGACCACAATGGCAAAAAAAACACCGACAAAAGTAAGCCACCAGGGTGCCAGGGGCGGCAGAGCGACACCAATAATCACTGCGGTGAGTAGCGCACTATTGTCATTGAGATAGACTTTTATGGGGCGCTTTCTCAGATAAAGAATAATGGCTTCAAATGACAACGCAAAAATAATGGCCAGAAAAATATTGATTAAAACACCATAGCCAAAGACATAGGTTGCCGTTAATATGCCGGGTATCATCAATAATGTGACCACCCGCATCATTTTAGATACGCTTAAGGCAGGCTTTAAAAAAGGTGAACTTTGAGCTAAAAACATTGTGTTTTTATTGATTCCTGTTATTTAATCGATTGTTATCGGATAACTAGTCAGTTTGACTGGTTTTTCTGCGCCTTGTATTGGCTTCATCAATCTGTTTCTGCTGAGCTTCTGTCAAGTTTTCGGTATTTTTCCTTTGTGACTGCTGCTGAGCTTTTTTGGCTTTTGCTCTGGCGATTGCTTCCTGAATTAAGTCGGCACTATCGGCAGCTTTGCTCTTTTCTTTTGAATCACCATTACTGTCATCAGAATTATCAGCTTTATCTGCTTCTTGTTTAGCTTTTTCTGCATCCAGGGCTTTTTTCTTAGCCAGTTTTTCTTTGCGTAAGCGTGCCGCCTCTGCTTTAGCTAATTTTGCTTTTTGCAGGCGCTCCTCACGGAACTCATGGCGATCACGAGCAATATTGGCTTTATTACGCTCGCGTTCCTCATTTTGAATTTCGGTTTTCGCATAACGATAATACTGAACCAACGGAATATTACTGGGGCAGGCGTATGAGCAGCCGCCGCATTCAATGCAGTCAAACAGATTATAATCCTGCACTTTTTCCAGATCGCGCGCTTTGGCGTACCAGTACATTTGCTGTGGTAAGAGTGACATGGGACAACTATCGGCACAGAGTGCGCAGCGAATACAGGGCATTGCCGGCGGTGGTGTTGACAGCTCACCTTTTTCACTAATCAGCAGACAGTTTGTTGCTTTGGTAACAGGTACATCGATGGATGACAGCGCAAAGCCCATCATAGGCCCGCCCATAATGACTTTTTCTATTTTGTCTTGTTGCAAACCCGCCTGATTAAGGACATCACGAATAGGTGTTCCTATGGGAACTTCCATATTTTGTGGTGTTTTAATGGCACCACCGGTGATGGTAACAATCCTGGAAATAAGGGGCTCACCACGATAGACCGCTTGATATACCGCAGCGGCAGTGGTGACATTGTGGCAGATAATACCAACATCCATAGGCAAGCCGCCGGAAGGAACTTCCTTACCAGTGAGTACCTGAATCAGTTGTTTTTCACCGCCGGCAGGGTAGCGAGCGGGTACTGGAATAATTTCAATTTGAGGTTCAGCACTGTTTGTCTTATGAGCAAAGTTATAACCACTGATGCAGCTTAATAACGCCTGGTACGCCTCCGGTTTGTTGTCTTCAATACCAATCAGACATTTTTTTGCACCCACTATTTTTTTAATCAGTAAAATACCAAGAATCACTTCTTCCGGACGACGGCGCATCAGTACATCATCACAGGTAATATAAGGTTCACATTCGGCGGCATTGATAATCAGCGTATCAGTATGCATCTTTTCAGCAGTGTGCAGTTTTGCCGCAGAAGGAAATAATGCACCACCTAAACCCACAATACCGGCATTCGCAATTTGTTTATTGATTTGCTCATTACTCAGAGTATTTATCGTTTGCTGGCTTTGATTGCTGGTGTTTAAGGTGTTATTTTCGCTAATAAGAGGGGTGCACTCTATCCACTGATCATAACCGTCCGTATCAATGACGACACATAGTGCTGACAGACCGGAAGGGTGAGGAACAGGCAGTTCTTCAATTGCCGTAATGACACCTGAGCCAGAGGCATGGACAGGTGCACTGATAGCACCATTTGCATGAGCGAGAATTTGTCCTTTAAGGACTTTATCACCTACCTTTACTATTGGCTCAGCAGCCTGACCAATATGTTGAGTTAAGGGAATAATTAACTGCCTGGCCGTCTTTGCGGTGCTGATAGGCTGTTGGTTTGACTGAGACTTGTTGCCAGATACTTTTATGCCGCCAGGAAAGGACCAGAGTTTATATAGGTTTTCTTTGATAGAAGTGCTGATGTTTTTTTTTTGCAGGTGAGTCTGACTCATGGTTTGGCATTCTCCGCCAGTACATGCTCAAGTGTGGTGAAAATTGTTTCAGCAGCTTGATTATTGGCATGATATTGTGGTTCTGGCCATTGCCAACTCTTAACCGTTTGTTTGACAGGAATCATTTCAATACAGTCAACCGGGCAGGGTGCTAAACAGAGTTCACAGCCCGTACATTCACTTTCAATCACGGTATGCATTTGTTTGGCTGCCCCTAAAATAGCATCGACAGGACAGGCCTGAATGCATAATGTACAGCCAATACAGATATCCTCAATAATCACTGCAACGACAGGACCTTGATTTTCTGCAGCAGTGTCATCCATCGGCAGTACTTCAACATCCAGCAGATCTGCGAGTGATTGTATTAAATTTTCACCGCCGGGAGGGCATAGGTTAATGGGGGCATCACCAGCAGCAATAGCTTCTGCGTAGGGATGGCAACCGGCAAAGGAGCACTGTCCGCATTGAGTTTGTGGTAATAGCGCGTCAATCTTATCGACAACGGGACTGGATTCTACCTTGAATACAACTGAAGCAAGCCCTAAAATAAGACCGAAAAAAGAGGCCAGAGCAATAAATGCCAGAATACCCGCGATCATTAATTTAAACCCTTATCCAGACCTGCAAAGCCCAGAAATGCAATTGACATCAAGCCGGCTGTAATGAGTCCAATGGGAGCACCTTGAAAGAGCTCCGGCACATCAGCTGCGGCAAGACGTTCTCGAATTGATGCAAATAGAATCATAACTAAGGAAAAGCCGACTGCGGCACCAAAGCCAAATAAAATGGATTCAAAGAAACCATAGCCTGTCTGGACATTAAGCAATGCCACACCCAGTACGGCACAGTTTGTTGTGATAAGCGGTAAAAACATACCTAGAACCTGATACAGCATCGGACTGGTTTTATGGACAACCATTTCGGTGAAGTTCACCACTGCCGCAATGACCAGAATAAATGCAATGGTTCTCAGATATTCAATTTCCAGCGGCAGCAGAATATATTGATTGACCAGATAACTTGATGCAGAAGACAAGGTCAGCACAAAGGTCGTTGCCAGAGCCATGCCGGTTGCCACTTCCAGCTTCCTTGATGATCCCATAAACGGGCACAGCCCCAGGAATTTCACCAGAACAAAGTTGTTCACAAAGATAGTGGAAATTAAGAGTAAAAAATATTCGCCCATAAATAGTTGTTTGTTGTCTGATGTAAGGTTAAATAAAATGGTATAGAGCAGTTAGTTTGTTAATGTAATCAGTTTAATAACTGATTACTTCACTTTCATCCCGGGTTGAGCACCATTGCTCTGATTACCTTCGGGATTGAGTATCCATAAATCTTCACCACCCGGGCCGGCAGCCAGTACCATGCCTTCTGAAACACCAAAGCGCATTTTTCTAGGTGCTAAATTGGCAACCATTACAGTGAGTTTACCTTCTAAATCCTCCGGTGCATAGGCTGATTTAATACCGGCGAAGACATTACGTGTTTCACCACCCAGGTCCAGCGTCAGCTGCAGGAGTTTATCTGCTTTCTCAACATGCTCAGCCTTAATGATTTTGGCAATACGCAGGTCAACTTTAGCAAAATCATCAAAGGTAATGGTATCGCTAATGGGGCTGGCCTGTATGTGTGATGGGTCACTTTCACTGGCTATTTGTGTGGTTTTTACCTCAGCGTTTTGCTGTTTTTTTGCTGCTTCCTGTTTTTCTGATGTTTTCTCAGCGTCCTGTAACTCTTCTTTAGACGCATCAATGACTGCCTGAACTTTGTCTTCTTCTACACGCATCATTAGCGGTTTGAATTTTTTAATGTCATGTCCTGTTAATGGCGTTTGAATGTCACTCCACTGCAGAGTATCCATATTTAAAAAATCACAGGATTTTTCGGCCATAACCGGTAGTACCGGGCTGAGATAAATCATTAATTGACGAAATAAATTAAGCCCCATACTGCAGACGTCATGAACTTCCTGTTCACGGCCTTCTTCTTTAATCGCTTGCCAGGGTTTTTTCTCATCAATGTATTGATTGGCTAAATCGGCCAGTGACATAATTTCACGGATAGCTTTGCTGAATTCACGTTGTTCATAATGTTCGGCAATTGATTCTGATGTATCAGCAAACTGAGCAAATAATTCAGGTTCGCACACGTTTTCAGATAAGGTGGAATTAAATTTCTTTTTCACAAAACCGGCACAACGACTGGCGATATTAACCACTTTACCCACCAGATCAGAATTAACACGCAGACGGAAGTCTTCCAGGTTTAAATCTAAATCAGTCACACCACTGCCGAGTTTGGCAGAGAAATAATAACGCAGGTATTCCGGGTTGAGTTCATCAAGATAAGTGCGAGCCTTAATGAATGTACCCCGTGATTTAGACATTTTTTTGCCGTCAACCGTTAAGAAACCGTGTGAAAAAATAGCGGTTGGTGTTCTAAAACCAGCGCCATGTAAAATGGCAGGCCAGAATAAACCATGAAAATAAATAATGTCCTTACCAATGAAATGATATAACTCAGTTTCGCTGTCAGCCTCCCAAAAGCTGTCAAAATCAATGCCTTGCTTATCACACAGGTTTTTAAAGCTGGCAATATAACCAATGGGTGCATCAAGCCAGACATAAAAGAATTTGCCCGGTGCATTGGGGATCTCAAAACCAAAATAGGGCGCATCACGGGAAATATCCCACTCTTGCAAGCCTGCCTCAAACCATTCCTGAAGTTTGTTACTGACTTCATCCTGCAAGTGGCCAGAAGCTGTCCAGTCTTTGAGCATGGATTCAAAATCAGGCAATTTGAAAAAGTAATGTTCGGAATCCTTTTCAATGGGTTTAGCACCGGAAACAGCAGAGACCGCATTTTTTAATTCGGTTGGATTATAGGTTGCCCCACAGGCTTCACAATTATCACCGTATTGATCTTCTGCACCACACTTTGGGCATTCACCTTTAATAAAACGATCCGGTAAAAACATTTCTTTTTCAGGGTCATAAGCCTGAGAGATGGTTCGCTTGCTGATGTGGCCTGCTTCATTCAGGCGGTTATAAATGGTTTCTGCAAAAAAACGGTTTTCAGGTGTGTGGGTACTGTAAAAATTATCAAAATTGACAGCAAAATCTTTAAAGTCAGCCTGATGTTCATCGCTTGTGGAACGGATGAGCTGCTCTGGAGTAATCCCTTCAGATTGTGCACGCAGCATAATCGGTGTGCCATGGGCGTCATCGGCACAGACGTAGTAGCATTCATGACCTTGCATTTTTTGAAAACGTACCCATATGTCTGTCTGAATGTATTCGACAAGATGCCCTAAATGGATTGAACCATTAGCGTAGGGTAATGCACTGGTAACCAGAATTTTTCTATTTTTTGTGTTGCTTGTGCTACCAGAGTTTGCTTGTGTTTCCATGACTTGAACTGCCTGCGGATTAAGTTAAAAGTAAACGGGGTATCTTAACAATTTTATAGGTTCTTTCTCAAGTTTGGCGGGCTTCAATGCCTGATTTAATACCTTACTATGAAAAGCACACATTTTAATAGATTTTATCTGATCATGAATTTGTTTTTTATGGATTCATTACTTGAGTCGATTTGTGTATTATAATGAAAACTGTATAATAGTCGACTAATTTACTCAAGAATTAATTTATTTAGCAATAATATAGCTGGAGTTTTTAAACATGGCAACTGCAGAACAAGTAAACGAAAAATTAAAAGAATTTATCGACCCGTATCTAGAGAGTGATTTAGCCTCTGCTCATTGTGTCAAAGATACACAGGTAGAGGGTTCCAAAGCGACTGTTGATATTGAGCTGGGTTTTCCTCATAAAGGCTATCAGCAGGAGCTTACTGATACCTTAACTGAGTTGCTTAAACAAGTTGATGGTATTGATGATGTCGTTATCAATATCAGCAGTAAGATTGTGGTGCATGCCGTACAAAAAGGTGTGCAGCCGATTCAGGGTGTTAAAAATATTGTTGCCGTTGCCTCTGGTAAGGGTGGTGTTGGTAAATCAACCACCACAGTTAACCTGGCTTTAGCTCTGGCGTCAGAAGGCGCACGGGTTGGCGTACTTGATGCCGATATTTATGGCCCAAGTATGCCCAGAATGTTAGGCATATCAGGTAAGCCGGAATCAGAAGACGGTCAGTCTCTGGAGCCAATGGTTAATTATGATATTCAAACCATGTCAATTGGCTTTTTGATTGATGATGATACCCCAATGATCTGGCGTGGCCCAATGGTGACTCAGGCTCTTGAGCAATTATTTAAAGATACGCGTTGGAAGGATGTGGATTATCTGGTAGTGGATCTGCCTCCAGGTACTGGTGATGTGCAGTTAACTCTGGCGCAAAAAATTCCGGTTAGCGGTGCCGTCGTTGTGACCACTCCTCAGGATATTGCTTTATTAGATGCCCGTAAAGGTCTCAAGATGTTCGAAAAAGTGAACGTGCCGGTACTGGGTGTAGTAGAAAACATGTCGACTCATATCTGCAGCAATTGCGGTCATGAAGAACGCATTTTTGGTGAAGGCGGCGGTCAGCGCATGTCTGAAGAAGAAAATGTCGATCTGCTGGGCGCATTACCTCTTGATATGAGCATTCGTCAGCTGGCAGATGATGGTAAACCAACAGTCGTTTCTGAACCTGACAGCCGTATTACTGAGCTGTATATTGATATCGCACGTAAAGTAGGTGCTAAATTAGCACTTAAAGCCCGTGACTACAGCAACAAGTTTCCTAAGATTGTGATTAAAAATGATTAATATTGTTTGTTCAACGCTAAGTTGAACTTTCATTTAATTTTTCAATAAAAAGCCGCTTAACAGAAATGTAAGCGGTTTTTTTTGTTTTTAGCAGATTGAATGAATTATTCCTCTCTATTATTTTTAGAATAAAACCGATCTTGTTTTTATTGCTCATCACAGGGATAATATGCAGCAAAATTTCAACAATACGAGTAATAGTTACTTATGAGCATTAAGTCAGATCACTGGATTCGTTCTATGGCGGAAAACGAGGGCATGATTGAGCCCTTTGAATACAACCAGGTGAAAGAAAACAATGGTGAGCGAATCGTCTCCTATGGTACTTCCAGTTATGGTTATGATGTGCGTTGTTCACGAGAGTTTAAAATCTTTACCAACATTAATTCAGCGATCGTTGATCCCAAAGATTTTGATGATAATAGCTTTGTTGATGTTGAATCGGATGTGTGTATTATCCCGCCTAATTCATTTGCACTGGCCAGAACGGTCGAATATTTTCGTATTCCGAGAAAAGTGCTGACGGTTTGTCTGGGTAAATCCACTTATGCCCGCTGTGGTATTATTGTCAATGTTACGCCCCTTGAACCGGAGTGGGAAGGACATGTCACCCTGGAATTTTCCAATACCACACCATTGCCGGCAAAAATATATGCCAACGAAGGTGTTGCTCAAATGTTATTTTTTGAGTCAGATGAAGTCTGTGATATTTCCTATAAGGATCGTCTGGGTAAGTATCAGGGGCAAACGGGTGTCGTGACGCCAAGAACATAATTTACAATATTATTGATACACTATAGAAGTCCTGTTTAATGTCAAATAGCATCACTGTTAGTATTACATTTTCTTTTAAGGGTGAGACCTTTCATCCTACGACAATAATCGATCTGGATGCACTGATGAAAAATAGTCTGGTGGCTGATCAGGATACTGTTCTTGCATCAATTTACCCGTTTCTGGCTGCCAGTATTAACATTGATACGTATTCATATGCTTATGAGATTATGCAGGCTGGAGATGCGGTTTATTCAGATCCGACAGGAATAGCCGCGAATCACCTGCAAGATGGAAAGTTTGACTATCAGTCTTTTCGTCAGGAATGGTTCTATAATAAAACGCTGAATACAGTGCAGGCTATTGCTGATAAGTATTTTCCTGAGATTGATTTAAAGCAACAGCCTCAACTTAAAGAGGCCTTAATTGAAGCTTTTGAGACCGGTAAAAACAGTCAATAATCTATTTTAATTCGACTGGTTGCTCATCCCTTCCTGATACGACACCAGAGTTGAGATAAATGTGGGTTTGCCGGTTTCTTCCTGAATAATTTTAACCGGTAAATAATTGAGTTTTGCCGCGCACCACAGAGTAATATTTTTCCCTTTTTTATAGCGTTGATGCTGAATTTTTATCGCCTTATAACTTCCTAATGATGTATAGACCCGTTCTTCTCCCAGTATTTCAAAATTATATTTCTTGAGTTTTCCACCATCGGCAATAGGGAAACTAAAGGTTTTATCAGGTGCTTGAGCCAGTTTAAGCATAAGAGCCAGCTGATAAGACAGTTTGTCGACAGTGTCTAGTGAAACGGGTAATTTCCATTTGCTGTTTTTATGTTTATGGTGATTAGTGACTTCCTTGCGCTGCCAGTTAAAGCTCAGTTCCACATCACGATGGGTTTTGCCGTTTCTTAGCTGTACAAAACTATAATGTTCAGGCCGAATCAGATGATCTATTATTTGTCCCTCACTTTGTTCATCTCGAGTTTCGTCTTTTTTGAAGGCGAGCAGGCCGACAGGCATTGAATAGGATTTAAAATGATATTTCTGGTGATGATCATTTGACTGATGAAGACTTAAGGAGTTAGTGACATTAATGCCTTCAAGCCCCATGGCGGTAACCAAATAGGTTGCCACAAAAGGCTTGAGCTGGACTTTAGTATCAGCCGTTGCATGAGTAATGCTTAAACAGGAAACAAGAAAAATAATTAAACAGGAACGTTGGAGTTGCATTGTGCATTTCTCAGCCGGTTAAAGGTTCACCATCCATCATCACTTGATTATCAGTCAATTGCAAACGTCCTTCAGCAATCCATTGAATAACCTGAGGATAAGCGATATGTTCCTGTTCCAGGACCCGCTGTGCCAGAGACGCTTCGCTATCATGTTCAAGCACGGGTACTGATTTTTGTAAAATAATCGGTCCGCCGTCCAGCTCTGCACTGACATAGTGAATGCTGAGACCATGAATATCATCACCTGCTTCAAGTGCTCTTTTATGGGTATGAATACCACGGTATTTGGGTAGTAATGATGGGTGGATATTAATCATTTTGCCATAAAAATGGTTGACAAAATCATCAGTCAAAATACGCATAAAGCCTGCCAGCACAATTAGCTGAGGCTGGTATTTTTCAATACATTGGGTGAGTTCAGCATCAAAGCTCTCACGGCTGTCATAGTGTTTATGATCAATGATCTCAGTAGGGATATTCGCTTTTTTAGCGCGTTCTATACCATAGGCTTCGGCTTTATTGCTAATGACTGCACAGAGTCGGGCATTGAGTGTTTTATCTGCAATGCCGTCAATAATGCTCTGTAAGTTACTGCCGCCGCCTGATATAAGAACGACAATGGCTAGTGGTTCCATCTTTTTAACTTATAACAACGCTGGGAGTGCTGTCAGCACTGGCTTCAATGGTGCCCAGAGTGAATACTGTTTCGCCCTGTTGTTGAAGCACATCAATGGCTTTTTGCTGATCTTCCGGTGATACGACGACAACCATACCCACACCACAATTAAAGGTGCGGTACATTTCATTGGCTTCGATATTACCCTGTTCCTGCAGCCAGTCAAAGACGGGAGGTCTTGTCCAGCTCTTTGCATCAATTCTAGCGGTGGTATTATCGGGCATGACTCTGGGTAAGTTTTCCAGCAGACCACCGCCGGTAATATGAGACAATGAATGTATTTCAATTTCTTTCGCTAAAGTCAGTAGGGACTTAACATAGATTCGGGTCGGTTCTAAGAGACGATTACCTAAGGTGTCACCGTCAAATTCGCTGTTTAAATCAGCGCCTGATACTTCAATCACCTTACGGATCAAAGAATAGCCATTGGAATGCGGACCACTGGAAGCTAGACCCAGTAAAATGTCGCCTTCTTTTACCTTTGAGCCGTCAATGATTTCATCTTTTTCAGCGATACCGACACAAAATCCTGCCAGATCATAATCTTCACCTTCATACATACCAGGCATTTCTGCTGTCTCACCACCGGTGAGAGCACAGCCTGACTGGATACAGCCTTCACTAATGCCTTTAATGACATCGGTTGCAGTTTCAAGATCGAGTTTGCCGGTGGCATAATAATCTAAAAAGAAAAGCGGTTCGGCTCCGGCAACAATCAGATCATTGGAACACATAGCAACCAGATCGATACCAATCGTATCATGTTTGCCGATCATTAATGCTAATTTTAACTTAGTGCCGACCCCATCGGTACCAGAAACCAAAACAGGCGTTTTATAGCGATCAAGAGGCAATTCAAATAAAGCACCAAAACCACCCAAACCGCCCAGTACGCCAGGTCGTTGTGTTGCTTTTGTATAAGGTTTTATGCGCTCGATAAGCGAGTTACCCGCATCTATGTCTACACCTGCATCACGATAACTGAGAGATTGCTTGCTCACCTGGCTGCTCCGAATTTGAAAGAGGAAAATTTAAAAGGGGTATTATACTGCAAATGTAATTACAGAATCCACAAGCGGGATGCCTGTTGTTGTTTATGAATAAGATTATCGTGTATTTGGATTATACTAACGACCAGATTTTTGCTATTCTATCGGCTTAGAATCATCTGCTCAGGGCACATAAAAGGGAACTAAACCTTGAAACCTAACTTAATACGTCAATTCAAAAATAGCCGTTTAAAAATAAAGCAAATCAGACATTTTTATTTTATTCTTTTTATCAGTCTGTTATTTATTCAGTCTGGATTTACAGCAGATATTGGCCAGCTTTATGAAGCCAGTGTAAAGGCTGAAGCAGATAAGGGGGAAAATGAACTGATTTCAGAAGCCTTTGGTCAAGTCATTATTAAAGTTTCTGGCCGCTCAGATGTCATTACTGCGCCTGCGTATAACGAGATATTAAAAAAAGCAGAAAATGCAATCTCTCAATTTCGTTATGATTATAAAAGCACCTCTGCTGATAAATTGCTGCAAAACAGCACGACTGACACGAAAAATTCAGCAGAAAAGTCTGTTAAAGAAAAGTGGTTCTGGATCCGCTTTAATCCCAAAATGATTAACGCTTTATTAGCAGAAGCGCAAATCCCTGTATGGGGAAAGATCAGACCAGAAACATTAATCTGGTTTTCTCAGGAAGTGAAGGGAAAACGGTTCCTGAAAAGTCAGCATGATGCGCCTAAAACATACGCTATTTTAAAAAAACAGGCTGATGTTCGTGGCATTTCCCTGATTTTTCCTTTCATGGATTTACAGGATCAATCCAGTATTTCTGCCACCGATATCTGGGGAAACTTTAATGATGCCATCCTGCTGGCATCAAAACGCTATCAGGCTCAGTCAACGCTTACCGCAAGACTATTTAAAGAGCCCAGTGGTTTATGGGTCAGTCAATGGAATTTATTAATCCTGGGTGAAGTACAAAGTTGGGAAATCCGAGATGAAAAATTAGGACGAGTCCTGGCTTCCGGTATTGATGAGCTGGCGGATAAATTAGCACAGCAATTTACTCAACGTGATCAAGAAGGCGAGAGAATGGGCCTTCTGGTGCAAATTAATAATGTTAATAGTTTTAAGGGCTTTCAGGAACTGGATGATTATTTACGTAATCTGGCAACGGTTAAATCACTGACTCTGGTACAGATGGAACAGGATCGATTAATTTACAATATTCACTTTCTGGGTAGTCAAACGTCATTAATTCAGGAAATTCGTTTAGGTGATTTACTTAATTCTGTTGAACGCAGTGGTGGTCGTTCTGATAATAGTGACGGCGATAATCATCGCTACAAACCGGTCATTCTTGACGATCTGGATAAAAACAACGAAACAAATAATGAACCTTCTGCAAAAGCAAATGCCAGAGAAGAGGCTGTCAATTCATTAGAGAAAACACCTGATACAAAAAATCCTTCAAATGAAACAAGCGAAAAAATAGCTGAACAAGAAATGCCTGTGGTTCAGGAAAAACTGCAGCCAGATTTAGAATACTGGTTTGCCAGATAGAGGATTGCTGATGAGTGAATCACAAAAGTGGATGCTTTTGCCGATAGTGTTACTAATCGGCTGGATTTTTTATCTGTTGTCGCCCATATTAATGCCTTTTTTAGTGGCGGCATTTTTGGGTTATCTTGGAGACCCTCTGGTTGATAAACTCGAAGCACGGAAACTTTCCAGAGCTTTATCGGTCACAATCGTTTTTATTTTTTTCACCGTACTCTTGCTGGCAATACTTATTCTATTAATTCCTTTGTTAGAAAATCAAATCATTGCCTTAGTCAGCAAGTTACCGGGTTTTATTGAATACCTGCAAACTCACGTTGTCCCCAAACTGCTTAATGTCACCGGTTTAGCGAATCAAAATGCAGAACATGGCATCGATCTGACGACTTTAAAAAAAGCGATTGGAGAAAACTGGAATAGTATCGGTGGTATTGCAGGCTACCTGGTCAACTCGATCTCAACATCAGGTCTGCTCATTATCGCCTGGATATCAAATGCGGTGTTAATCCCTGTTATTGCATTTTATTTTATGCGTGACTGGGATATTCTGGTGGAAAAAATTGCGCACCTGGTGCCTCGTCATATTGAACCATTAGTTTCTCGCCTGGCCAGAGAATCCGATGAAGTACTGGCTGCTTTTATGCGTGGTCAACTGTTGGTGATGGCTTGTCTTGCGATTATTTATTCGCTTGGCTTATGGATTGCGGGGCTGGAATTAGCGCTGCTGGTTGGAATGCTGGCAGGATTAGTCAGCTTTGTTCCCTATTTAGGCTTTATTGTTGGAATTCTTGCTGCGGTGATAGCGGCATTTATGCAGCTTCATGATGCAAGCTTATTGCTTCCCATTGCAATTGTGTTTGGTATAGGACAAATAATAGAAAGTATGATTTTAACACCATTATTAGTCGGTGATCGTATTGGTTTACATCCTGTTGCTGTTATTTTTGCTATTCTTGTCGGCGGTCAATTGTTTGGTTTTGTCGGCGTACTCATTGCTTTACCGTTATCAGCGGTTGTGATGGTGTTATTGCGCTATATCTACCAAACGTATGTATCGAGCGGCTTGTATGAGACTCAATGTGAAGTTAAAGAAGAAATTAAGGACTAAACCCTTCAATGCATAAATATCATATCCTCAGAAAGCGCCTTGATGTGCTCATGGCTCAGCCTGAATCACAAATGCTCACGGGTAATCAGATTGGTCTGGAGAAAGAAAGTCTGCGAGTGAACCGGTTGGGCAGCATTGCACAAACCCCGCATCCTGAAGCGTTGGGATCTGCCCTGACTCATCCTTACATAACGACGGATTACTCGGAAGCTTTGGGCGAGTTTATTACTCCTCCTTTCAGTAACATTCCTGAAGCGCTGGATTTTCTGCAAAATACCCAAAAATTTGTTTATAAGAATCTTGATGATGAGATTTTATGGGCAACCAGTATGCCTTGTGTGGTGGCCGGTGAGTCGAGTATTCCTCTGGCGCGTTATGGTAATTCTAATGCTGGAACCATGAAAACGGTCTATCGCAGAGGCCTGGGACATCGTTATGGGCGAGTCATGCAGCTTATTGCTGGTGTCCATTTTAATTTTTCTATTAATGACGCATTCTGGCCTGTTTTACAGGATTTTGAAGGTGATCGACAAACACCTCAGGATTTTATCAATACGCGTTATTTTGACCTTATTCGCAACAGTCAGCGTATGGGCTGGTTAGTGCCTTATCTTTTTGGTGCATCACCGGCAGTCTGCAAATCTTTTTTGCTGGGAGGCTCAACAACACTGGATGAATTTGATGAAAGTACCTACTACGAGCCGTATGCCACATCATTACGCATGGGGGATATTGGTTATCAGAATAATAAAGAAAATGAGTCTGGAATTAAAGCCTGCTACAAAAATATAGACAGTTATATCAGTTCTCTGGATTGGGCAATAAATACGTCCTATGAGGGCTATGAAAAATTTGGTTTGGTTAAAGATGGGACATATCAGCAGCTAAATACTAATATTCTGCAAATAGAAAATGAATATTATTCAACAATTCGTCCAAAACAGATTCTGCTGGGCAATGAAAAACCAACCATTGCTTTAAGAAAACGCGGAGTGAAGTATGTTGAATTACGCTCATTAGATGTTAATGCCTATGATCCTTTGGGGGTTAATGAAAGTCAATTACACTTTTTAGAAGCCTTTTTACTTTTTTGTTTATTACATGAGAGCCCTGTGATTGAGTTGCCGGAACGTCAGGAAATTGATCACAATGAAATGCTGACAGCACATCGTGGTCGTATGCCGGGCTTGCAGTTATCACGCAATGGAAAAAACCAGACTTTGCATGACTGGGCTATGGAGATCATGCAGGAAATGACAGCAGTTTGTGAGTTATTGGATGCAGATGATCCAGAAAAACCCTATACAGCGAGTCTTAACAAACAGACAGAACGGGTGCTTAACCCTGATATGACGCCTTCAGCAAGGATGCTGGATGATATGCATCAGGATAGTGAAAGTTTTCACCGTTTTGCAGAACGTATGTCCAGACAGCATTCTCATTACTATAAGAATTTACATTTAAGTTCGCAGCAGGAACAATTTCATCAGCAAGCAGTAAGCGCATCAATCGAAAAACAAAAAGAAGTCGAAGCCGCTGACACGATGAGTTTTGCACAATATCTTGCGGACTATTTTACTCAAAGCTAATTATTGGGATCATCCCAGGAAGTTTGCACTTCAGAGACATCATAGGGCATTTCCATCGGATCAGGTTCACCATTACGGATCATATTACGTCTCTTTCTTTGATCACTTAAGTGCTGTTTGATTAGATAATCATCCTTTCCAATGTATTTTATCTGACCTTTTTTGTAAATGTATTCAGGCTCATAGGGTTGTTGGTTTTGCTGCATTCTTCCCTGAATATTTCCGCCTAAAAGATAGCCGCCTACGGCACCAATTGCAGTACTCACATATTGACCTGTACCACCACCAAATTGATATCCAAGCAGACTGCCCGCAACAGCACCAATTGTTGAACCTACTATGGTTGATTGCTCCTCTTGCTCTGCATGGGCAATAAGAGAAAAATTAAAAAATAAGACAAGAATGAATAAACAGGTTTTTAAATTACTCATGATGTTCTCCTGACCTTTTGTTAAAACAGTATCTTAGTGATAACAGCTTAATGTTAAAAGAGTATAGATGAACAGTGTATGAACCGATCCATTTTATGGATACTTATAGAATAATAATAGCAGAAATATTATTGCGGGTAAAATAGGCTATTTATTGTTAAACATAATGTAACTATTCAGCATAAATTTAAAAAAAATTGAAAAAAAAAGCTTGACAGAAAAGTTATGTAATTTATTAAAACCGACATGTCTAT
>JAHXHI010000342.1 GCA_025656775.1 gamma proteobacterium symbiont of Bathyaustriella thionipta | reverse complement strand
GTCATCGATAGTTAATAGCGATTCGGTTATAAAAAATTATTTTTAGCCGTTAATTTATCAAAATATTTAGGTTCACCGGTTTTTGCTGTATCTGACTTATGTGAATTGACTATTAGCTGAATATGCATGAAAATTAGCGGTTAAGTGATCATTTGATTCCACCTAATTTAGGTTTATTGTGTACAAAAGGCATTATGCTAACTTGTATCACTTTAAACCATTAATTTTATGAAAAATTCTGAAAGACAGGTTCATAATGCAAGATAATATCCAGATTGATAAAAAAACCGACGAAAAAATAGCTTCTCAATTACAGAAGACGCCTATTGCCATTATCGGCATGGCTTCACTCTTTCCTGAGTCAAGAGATTTGAAGGAGTTTTGGGAAAATATTGTCGGCAAAATGGATTGTGTCATTGATGTACCATCTGATCGTTGGGAGATCAATGATCTTTACGATGCTGATCCGTCAGCTCCTGACAAAAGTTATAGTAAGCGCGGTGGCTTTATTCCTGATATTGATTTTGATCCAATGGAGTTTGGTTTACCACCTAATATTCTCGAAGTCACAGATTCTTCACAGTTGCTGTCATTAGTCGTTGCCAGAGATTTAATTAAGGATTGTGGTTATATCGATGGTGAATTTGATCGACAAAATACCGGTGTCATTCTTGGTGTTGGTGGCGGACAAAAATTAATTACCCCCCTGGTATCTCGCTTACAGGGTCCGGTATGGGAAAAAGTGTTAAGAAGCAGTGGGGTTGCAGAAGACGATATCCAGACCTTAATTGAAAAAATGAAAAAAGCCTACATTCCCTGGGTAGAGAATTCTTTTCCTGGTATGTTAGGTAATGTGATTGCCGGCCGTGTGGCTAATCGTTTTGATCTGGGTGGTACCAATTGTGTGGTTGATGCGGCTTGCGCCGGTTCGTTAGCCGCTATGAAAATGGCCATTAGTGATTTGCTGGAATACAAGGCGAACGCAATGATCACCGGTGGTGTTGATACTGATAACTCACCCTTTATGTATCTGAATTTTAGTAAAACACCTGCCTTCACTGACGGTGAAGTGCCCAAGCCTTTTGATGAAGATTCTCATGGTATTGTTATCGGTGAAGGTGTTGGCATGGTGATGCTTAAGCGCCTGGAAGACGCTGAACGTGATAATGATCGTATTTATGCTGTGATCAAAGGTGTGGGTACTTCTAGTGATGGTCGTTTCAAAAGCATTTATGCACCTCGTGCCATCGGACAGCGGGTAGCAGTTGACAGAGCCTATGAAGATGCCGGTTTTGATAAGAAAACAGTAGAGCTGGTAGAAGCACATGGTACAGGTACCAAAGCCGGAGATGCCGCAGAATTTGATGGCTTAAAACTGGCTTTTGATTATGATGGTCATGAAAAACAACATATTGCTTTAGGCAGTGTAAAATCCCAAATTGGCCATACTAAAACAGCGGCTGGATCAGCAGGTCTTATTAAAACAGCACTGGCGCTCTATCATAAAGTATTGCCAGCCACGATTAATATTGATAACCCAAATCCCAAATTGGCTATTGAAGACTCTTCTTTTTATCTTAATACGGATACTCGTCCATGGGTTAATACAGCCAAAACACCGCGTCGTGCCGGTGTCAGTTCCTTTGGTTTTGGTGGAAGTAACTATCACTTTGTTCTAGAAGAATATTTGCCTGAAATGGATAAAATATCAGGTAAAGATTATCGTTTGCATGAAGTACCACGTTCCTTTATTTTACATGCAGAAAATGCGGATGCCTTAATAGCAAAATGTCAGTCCTGGTCCAGTGTGCTTATCGATGATCACAGCGGACTGGAATATTATAATTTTGTTCAGGAAGCTGAGAAAAATGATATCCCCAGAACAAATGCTCGTCTGGGTTTTGTTGCTAAAGATCAACACGCCGTAATGGAATTGCTCAATACAGCAATCGAACAACTACAAAAAGAACAATCAGGCGGTTATAAAAATGAAACCTGGGATCACTTCAGTGGTGTGCATTATCGAACACAGGCATTGCCCGAAGATGCAAAGGTCGTAGCACTGTTTTCAGGACAAGGCTCTCAGTATCTGAATATGTGTAAAGAGTTAACGGTCAACTTCCCGCCCATGCGTGAAACATTTGCTCAAATGGGACATATATTACTGGGTGATAATGACACAACGATTAATCGAGTTGTTTTCCCTGAAGAAGCCTTTACTGAGGAAGGTAAAAAAGCACAGAAAGAAAAATTAAAACTGACTCAATTTATTCAGCCTGCTGTAGGTGCTGTCAGTGCCGGTTTATATAAAATGACTCAGCAGGCTGGATTTAAACCTGATTTTGTTGCCGGTCATAGTTATGGTGAATTAACGGCTTTGTGGGCCGCGGGCATTATTGATGATGATAATTTCTACAGTTTGTCTCGTGCTCGAAGTATTGCGATGGGGACTCAGCCTGAAGAAGGTTATGATGCCGGTGGCATGCTGGCTGTGATGGGCGAAGCCAAAGCGGTTGAAGAAAAGATTAAAGCCTATAAAGGCGTTGCCATTGCCAATTACAACTCCCCCAAACAAGTTGTGCTTGCCGGACCCACTCAGGCTATAGCAGATGCACACAAAGGTTTGAAGAGTGATGGTTTTTCTTCGGTACCATTAGCGGTATCAGCCGCATTTCATTCACCATTGGTTGAATATGCCCACAAACCATTTTCTGATGCGATTGACAACATTAAGTTTAGTAAGCCGCATACGACTATTTACTCAAATGTGACGGCCCAGCCCTATTCTCAGTCAGTGAAAGAAATTAAAGAAAGTTTCAAACGTAATATGTTGAATTCTGTTCAATTTACGCAGGAAATTAATAATATAGCGGATCAGGGTGGTACTATTTTCGTTGAATTCGGGCCGAAAAACGTGCTGGCCAAATTAGTCGGTTCTATCTTAACTGATAAACCTCATCTAGCGGTTGCAATGAATGGTAATGCCAAGAAAAATAGTGACACGGTTTATCGTGATGCATTGGTACAATTAAAAGTGGCTGGTGTTGAACTGAATCTAAAAGATGCTTATCAGCGTGATGTAGAAAAACCGGTTTCTAAAAAGCCGGGTATGAATATTAAGCTTAATGGTGCAAACTATGTCAGCGATGCGACTAAGAAAGCCTTTGACGATGCGCTTAATGATGACTTCCAGCTTACACTGCCGCAAAATGACTCTCAAGCGCAAACACCTCAGACAGCTGAGATTTCAGCAGAGCAAATTGAAGCCATTAAACAGCAGGCTATTGCTGAAAACATCGATATGATCACTGCTGAGGCTCAGGCCAGAATTGCAGCGGGTTCACAAGTAAGTGATCAGACAGCACCAGTGCAAAATCAACAGGCAACTCAGGTGGTTCAAGCCGTACAGGCGCAGGATCAATCAGGCTGGCTGCAGGCTCAGTCAGCGACATTAAAAGCACACGAATCCTATCTGCAGAACCAGCAGGATTATTCTCATGGCTTTTTTGACATGATGCATCATTTAGTGGATGAATTTGGCACACAAAACAGAACAGTACCGGATAATATTACGCAGGGTATATCCGAACTGCATCAATACCAACGGGATACACTGAGAGTACATGAAAGCTATTTAAAAAGTCAGATTCAGTTTAGCCAGTCAACTGCCTCATTAATGACCGGCGCACCCGTTTCCTCTGTTCCACAAACAGTTCAGCAAATACCTCAGGAAGCACCACAAGCAGTACAGCCAGTTGCTCAGGCGCCTGTTGTACAACCAATAGCACAAGCTCCAGCTTCTCAGCCTGCTGTCAGCAAAACAATTGTTGAACCGGTACAGACTATTACTGCTAAGCCTGCACCTGTTACTCAAGCTGAACCGGCTTTAAATGCTCAACAAATCCAGCAAGGTATGCTGGAAATCGTTCAGGACAAAACCGGCTATCCGGTAGAAATGCTGGATCTGAATATGAATATGGAAGCGGATCTGGGCATTGATTCCATTAAACGGGTAGAGATTCTGGGTGCCATGACGGCCAAATTACCTGAACTACCGGAGCTGGATCAAAATGATCTGGCTGAAATGCAGACCTTGAAAGAAATTGTCGATTATGTGGAAGAAAAGGCCGGTGCAACTGTTTCTTCAGCAACAGTTCAAGCTGCTGTCACTGTTTCTACAGGCCTTGACTCAGCACAAATCCAGCAGGGCATGCTGGAAATTGTTCAGGATAAAACCGGCTACCCGGTAGAAATGCTGGACTTAAATATGAATATGGAAGCCGATCTGGGTATCGACTCCATCAAGCGAGTTGAAATTCTCGGTGCCATGACCAGTAAATTCCCTGAGTTGCCGGAGCTGGATCAAAATGATCTGGCTGAAATGCAGACCTTGAAAGAAATAGTTGATTATGTTGAAGAGAAAGCGGGTGCCGTGGCTCCTGTCTCTGCTTCAACAACAGCAGCGCCGACAGTAACATCAGGTATCAGTTCAGCACAAATTCAGCAGGGTATGCTGGAAATTGTTAATGAAAAAACCGGTTATCCGGTAGAAATGCTGGATCTGAATATGAATATGGAAGCCGATCTGGGCATTGACTCGATAAAACGAGTAGAAATCCTCGGTGCCATGACCAGTAAATTCCCGGATATGCCTGAGCTTGATCAAAACGATCTGGCTGAAATGCAGACCTTGAAAGAAATTGTCGATTACGTGGAAGAGAAGGCTGGTGCAATGACTCCTGTCTCATCATCAACAGCTGCACCTGTAGCATCAGGTATAGATTCAGCACAAATCCAGCAGGGTATGCTGGAAATCGTCAATGAAAAAACCGGCTATCCGGTAGAAATGCTGGATCTGAATATGAATATGGAAGCGGATCTGGGCATCGACTCGATAAAAAGAGTAGAAATCCTCGGTGCCATGACCAGTAAATTCCCTGAGTTGTCGGAACTGGATCAAAATGATCTGGCCGAAATGCAGACCTTAAAAGAAATTGTTGATTATGTGGAAGAGAAGGCTGGCGCTACAGTAGTACCTGCCAGCAATGCTACACCAGCGTCAACAGGCATAAATTCAGCACAAATCCAGCAGGGTATGCTGGAAATCGTTAATGAAAAAACCGGCTATCCGGTAGAAATGCTGGACCTGAATATGAATATGGAAGCGGATCTGGGTATCGACTCAATTAAACGCGTAGAAATCCTCGGTGCCATGACCAGTAAATTCCCGGACATGCCGGAGCTGTATCAGAATGATCTGGCTGAAATGCAGACCTTAAAAGAAATAGTCGATTATGTCGAACAAAAAGCAGGCGCAACTTCTGCACCCGCAGGCGATATCGAAACCATTTGCGCTTCTATAGTCATTGACGAAGCACAGATTCAACAAGGTATGCTGGATATCGTCAATGAAAAAACCGGCTATCCCGTAGAAATGCTGGATCTCAATATGGATATGGAAGCAGACCTGGGTATTGATTCCATTAAACGTGTAGAAATTCTCGGCGCCATGACCAGTAAATTCCCTGAATTACCGGAAATGGATCAAAATGAACTATCTGAAATGAATACGCTGGCAGAAATTGTCGATTATGTTAAAAGTCTGGTACCCCAGGACAGCACCATTAGCAGAGCACTCTCAGAGCAGCCTGCAAACCTGGCACAATCAGCCAATGAAAGCACCTTTGCAACGACTGAAAGTGTTGTCGTAAAAAAGTTCCTACCCCGTCCTGATGTTCTGGGATCAGAAATCAGTATCACGGGGCGTACCTGTCTGATCACCGATAATGGTGACAAAATGACGTATAACACCGCTAAATCATTGCAGTCATCAGGCTGGAAAGTCATTGTCATGCAATTACCGACGTCATTAGTTGCTAAAGCGTCTAGTCTGCCTAAAGGCGTACAAAGCGTTAAACTGGCAAAGGCGACGGATGAAGAGTTAGCAAAAACTCTCAATGCAATTACCAGCACAGAAACCCTTAATGGCTTTATTCATCTTAGTGCGAAGCCTTCTGCGAAAGGCAGTAAGATTAAATTCAGCAAACGTGAATCGACCGTACTGAAAATGGTCTTTTTTACCGCGAAATATCTTACAGAAGCACTGACAAGCAAACCTGAGAAGGGACGTAACTTCTTTATCAGCGTTTCCTATATGGATGGTGAAATTGGTACTGGCGGACAGAATCGTTTTGAACTTAATCAGGGCGGTCTAAACGGCTTAATCAAGACAGCTAATCTGGAATGGGAAGACGTCTTTTGTCGTGCTATTGACCTGAGTCCTGAAACGACAGATCAAGATGCCGCTCAACTGGTGCTGGATGAAGTCTTTGATCCCGATTTGTCCATCAGTGAAGTGGGTTATTCTGATAAAGGTCGTATGACACTTGCGGGTGATGTCAGAGCACATAATAAGCCTGAAACTACAAATAGCAAAATTACCAGTGAATCGGTATTCCTTGTCAGCGGCGGTGCAAAAGGTGTAACTGCCGCTTGTATTATGCCTTTGGCCGAGCAATACCATTGCCGCTTTATTCTTGCCGGTCGTGCACCTTATACCGGTTCAGAGCCGGAATGGGCAAAAGACTGTGATGATGAAACAGAGCTGAAACGCAGAATTATGGAAGCTCTGAAAGCTGAAGGTGAAATGCCTACACCGGTTATCGTAAACAAGCGTTTAAGAGCCATTAAGTCTGAGCGTGAGATCAGCAAAACACTGGCACAGATCACGGCTCTGGGTGGACAGGCTGAATACATCTCTGCCGATGTCACTAATAGTGATGCACTAAAAGAACAATCAGCACCTGCTGCTGCAAAACTGGGTAAGATCACCGGTTTAATTCATGGTGCGGGTGTACTGGCTGATAAGCCGATTCACAAGAAAAGCGAAAATGATTTTAATGCCGTCATTAATACCAAGATTGACGGTCTTGAAGCCATGCTGTCGCTGGTGAATAAAGATACCCTGGAATATCTGGTGATGTTTTCTTCCGCGGCTGGTTTCTATGGTAACAATGGTCAGTCCGACTACTCCGTAGCCAATGAAATCCTGAATAAAACAGCGCATCAGTTCAAACATTACTATCCAAAATGTCATGTAGTTTCCTTTAACTGGGGACCATGGGACGGCGGTATGGTAACGGCTGAATTAAAGCGTTACTTTAAAGAACGTAATGTAGAGATTATTCCTATTACAGAAGGTGTTGAGATCTTTGGTAATGAATTACATCAGGACAGAGCAGATACCATTCAGTTATTAGTGGGCAGCTCTATGCGTGCGGATGTTGATAAAACCAATACACCGCTGCGTACTTTTTTAATTAATACCAGCCTGTTGCTCGAAGATAATCCTTTTCTAAATGATCATGTCATTGGTGGTAATCCGGTATTACCCTCGGCAACGGCATTATCATGGATGGCTAATATCTGTGAACGTATTAATCCTTCATACCACTTTTTTGAGTGTGACAACTTCCAGGTACTAAAAGGTATCGTGTTTGATAAAACTCAGGTTGATTCGTATCAGGTTGATGTGAAAGAGTCTTCTAATGATGATAATTTCAGTCGTCTGGAAGTCACTATTTCATCTAAAAAGCCAGACGGTAAGCCTGTATGGCATTATAAGGCGAATATATTAGTCGCTAAAGAGATACCTGAAGTACCGCTCTATACCCAGTCTGATCTCAATGAAACGCAAATTACCACCGGTGAAACATTGTATAGCAATGGCACTTTATTCCATGGCTCTGTATTCCAGGGTATTGAAAAAGTGGTTAATAATTCAATGAAGAAACTCACCTTATTATGTAATCTGGACAAGATTAAAGATGAAATACAGGGACAGTTCCCTGTCAGTTCGATCAATCCTTTTGCCACAGACCTGATGTTCCAGGCAATGCTGGTATGGGTTAGAGAACATCGTCATCTGGGCAGTCTGCCATTGAAGTTTTTGAAAGTCATGAGTTATAAGGCGATTCCAAATAAGGAAGATTTTTATATTTCACTGGATGTTAATTCAACCTCTGATACCAATATGAAAGCTGATGTGGTTATCCATGATCAAAAAGGCAATATCTATTCAAGAGCTTTTGGTGCTGAAGTGACAGTGAGTGAAAGCCTGAATGCCATCTTTAAGCCAAAAGAAAGCACTTAAATAAGCTATTGTTGTCAGCCCATGCATTTATAGCTAATGTTATAAAATGCAGGGGCTGTCAACATCATGTCTTAATATTATCATCCTGTTACCTTATATTTCTCAAGTTAGAGCGGAGATTTTTTTAAATGGATAAAATTGCGATTATTGGAACGGCCTGCCTGTTCCCTGAAGCTGATACACCACAGGCTTATTGGGAAAATCTGGTTGCCAATAAAGACTCACGAGTTACTGCACAGGCAGAACAAATGGGTCGTGATCCCGATGATTATTTCTCTCCGGCTAAAGATACCAAAGACAAATATTATTGTACCAGGGGCGGTTATATTAATAACTTCCGGTTTGACGCTCAGGGTTATGCGCTGGATGCTGCTCAGCTTAATGGGCTGGATAATACATTTCAATGGGCACTACATGTGTCACGTGAGGCATTAAAAGACTCTGGTTATAGTGACAAACTCGATCTATTATCTCGTTGTGGTGTGATCCTCGGTAATTTATCATTCCCGACAAAAAAATCCAATCAATTGTTTTCACCCCTGTATCATCAGGCGCTGGCTACCCCTGTAAAAGAACTGTTAGCTGATAATAACTTTAAGATGGGTGATGAGCCTGCAGGTGATTTTAATAATGGCATGGTCGCAGGGCATCCGGCCAGTGTTATTAATGAAGCTCTTGATTTAGGTGATATCTCTCTGGTACTTGATGCCGCCTGTGCATCATCACTCTATAGTATGAAACTGGCGTGCTCCTATCTGCAGTCACATAAAGCGGATATGATGCTGGCGGGTGCTGTCAGTGCGGCAGATCCCTGGTTTGTTTCTATGGGCTTCTCGACCTTTAAAGCTTTTCCTGAAAATGTCGCCAGCTGTCCTCTGGATAAAAATTCAGCCGGGTTAAATACCGGTGAAGGTGCCGGCATGTTTGTGCTGAAACGCTATGCTGATGCAGTGCGTGACGGTGATAATATTCATGCAGTGATCAGCGGTATCGGTTTGTCCAATGATGGTAAGGGAAAATTTGTTTTAAGTCCTAATGAAGCCGGGCAGAAGATCTGTTATGAGCGGGCCTATGAAAATTCGGATATTAATCCTGAAGATGTGGATTATATCGAATGTCATGCTACCGGCACACCACTGGGTGATGATACCGAAATTCATTCTATGGAAAGCTATTTTGCTGACAAAAATGTGCATTTTGATATGGGCACAGCAAAATCAAATTTTGGTCACCTGCTCACCTCAGCAGGTATGGCCGGCATGTTAAAGATCATTCTTGCTATGAAGAATGATTTAATACCTGCAACTATCAATATTAAAGAACCAATGACATCAGACAGCGACAAGATTGCTGGTGATAAAATTCTTACTGAAAATAAAGTCTGGCATACTTCTTCTAAAAGAAAAATTGCAGC
Source organism: gamma proteobacterium symbiont of Bathyaustriella thionipta (assembly GCA_025656775.1). GTDB lineage: Bacteria > Pseudomonadota > Gammaproteobacteria > GRL18 > GRL18 > GRL18. Next base: position 9,474 of record JAHXHI010000342.1, on the reverse strand, counting down.
CATTAGTGCCTTTGGTTTTGGCGGTACTAATGCCCATCTTCTTCTGGAAGAGCACATTGCAGATGATAAAACATCTGCTGCACAAAGCACAGACAAAGCACTTGCCAGTGAAACCATCAGTATTGTCGGTATGGGGGCGCACTTTGGTCAGAGTAAAAATCTGCTGGAATTTGAACAGGTTATTTATGGGGCACAGCAATTGCGCTCACCATTACCGGAAAAACGCTGGCAGGGTATCGATAAAGATATTAATTTTCTGGATAAGTTTTCTCTGACTGCTGATAAAATGGCCCCTGAGGGTAATTTTATTGACCAGTTTGATTTTGATCACCTGTACTTTAAAATTCCGCCTGAAGAACAGGCGCCTTTATTACCACAGCAATTATTAATGATGAAGGTGCTGGATGAAGCATTAAATGATTCCAGTGTACCCAAGGGTGGCAATATCGGCGTTATCGTTGCGATGGAAATGGATCTGGGAATTCATCAGTTCCGTGGTCGTATTGACGTTGCCTGGCAATTACAGGAAAGCCTGAAAAACGCCAATATTACCCTGACTCATGAGCAGCAGGAACAATTAACTGAACTGTTAAAAGACAGCTTGCACAATGCGGTCGAAATTAACCAGTTTACCAGTTTTATCGGTAATATTATTCCTTGTCGCATCTGCTCTTTATGGGATTTCTCCGGCCCGGCCTTTACCATTTCATCAGAGGAAAACTCTGCTTTTAAAGCCCTGGAAGTGGCGCAGCTATTCCTGGATTCCGGTGAAGTGGATGCCATGGTGGTCGGTGCAGTTGATCTCTGTGGCGGTTTTGAGCATGTGTATTTGCAGAGCCAGCGTCAACAATCAGGCTGGCATATCGGTGAAGGTGCCGGTGCGATTGTGCTTAAACGCAATGATCAGCTTGGTGCTGATGACAGAGTCTATGCAGGTATCGAGTCATTCTCAGGTGTTAGAGGCGACTCATCAGAGAGTTTATATCAGGCTTCGGAAAAAGCGCTGCAGCAGGCGAATATTCAACGCAGTGATATTGACTATATAGAATTAAATCAAAGCGGTATTGAAGCCCAGGATAGAGCAGAAATTGCGGCAATAAAGCAACTTTATCCACACCAGGCTCAAGCCGAATCCAGGCAAGCACCTGTTCAAACCTGTGCCTTAGGCAGTGTTAAAGCAAACATCGGACATACCTTTGCCGCTTCTGGTATGGCCAGTATTATTAAAAGCGCCTTATGTCTTTATCAACGTTTTATTCCCGGTATACCAGCACAGGAGACACTCATAGAAAGTGCTGACTGGGATGAAGAGCAATTTTATTTCCCACCGGCATCACGTCCCTGGTTATTAAATTCCAATCAGAAAAAGCGCTATGCCGCGATTAATAATATTGGGCAGGATAATACCTCATTTAATCTTATTTTATCCGATGCTGACAATCAGAAAGCACCACAAAATAACTATCTTGAGTCACTGTCATTTTTTCTGATACCTTTGTGTGCAGACTCAGAGCAGGATTTATTAACACAGCTGTCGTCTCTTTGCAGTGAAATTAATATCAGTGTTAAATTAAAAGAGCTGGCGGCTAATAAATTAGCCGCCTTTAAGAAAAACAGTAAAGCCAAATACCGACTCTCTTTATTGGCACATTCTGTTGATGAATTACAACGAGAAATCCAGTCTGCAATAAAAGGCATCAGCAGTGCCATTAAAAGCAATGAAGAATGGTCAACACCATTAGGCAGTTATTTTACCCCGACACCTCAGGCAAAAAAGGGTAAGGTTGCTTTTGTTTATCCAGGCGGCTTTAATTCCTATATCGGCATGGCAAGCACTATTTTTCAGTTGTTTCCAGAAGCCATGGAGCTGGTGGCTGATTCGACATCAAGCCTGAGACAAATGATGCGCACTCATTATGTCTATCCACAAACGCTTAATGCGCCGGATAAAAAAGCCTTAAAGCAATTAGAAGCTGAAATGGGTGAAGATGCTGTTGCCATGTTTGAATCGGGCATTATGACTTCTATCCTCTATACCAAGATCATACAGGACTTATTGGGTGTACAGCCCGGTGCCGCTTTTGGTCATAGTATGGGTGAATTATCCATGCTGTTTTCATCAGGTGCATGGAGTAATACGGATTATATGAGTGATACCCTGCATTCCACAGCGACCTTTCATAATCGTTTAGTGGGTGAAATGGATGTGGTACGACAGGCATGGGATTTACCGCCTTCCAGTGAAGATGAGAAACCCATCTGGGGTACTTATACTTTACGAACTTCACCTGAAAAAGCGGCAGAAGTACTGGCAGAAGAAGAACGGGTTTTTCTGATCATTATCAATGCCCCCAATGAAATTGTGATTGCCGGTGATGATGAAGCCTGTCGCCGAGTGGTGAAAAAACTGAAATGGCGACTTTTTCCGGTACCTATTAAAGATGTCGTTCATAACGAATTAGTGAAAGCAGAGTTTGATGCACTCAAGTCACTGCATACGATGCCGACCACTCAGATTAAGGGCGTGGATTTTTATACCGCTGCGGATTATAAAAAGACTGAACTTAAAGAAGACGTTATTGGTCATAATATTGCTACCTTCTATACCCAAATGGTTGATTTTCCTAAACTGGTTAATCAGGTCTATGATGATGGTGCGCGCATCTTTATTGAGCTTGGGCCGCAAAGCAGTTGTACCAAATGGGTCAGTGAATCTTTAAAGGGTAAAGAACATCTTGCTGTAGGCATTAACCGCAAAGGTGTTGATGATCATACCTCATTACTGAGAATGGCGGCCAGGCTGACCAGTCATGGTATTGATATGGCCTTAGAAAAACTTTATCCAGCGCCGCTTGCTTTATCTGAAAATAAACCCAGTCTGGTTAAACCGGTTATTCTGGGTAAAGAACCCTTTGCTGATGTGATTTTAACTGATAACAATCGCAAAAAATTTCAGGCTGCTCCTGTTATACAGTCGCAACCCGTAAAAGTAAAAGCTCCAGTGAAAAATAATGTAATACCGCTTCTTTCAGGAGAATCAGTTGCAAAAGAAACTATTGCTAAAAAAGTCGTTCCCAAAGTAAATCCAGCTCCAGTACAAAAAACAGCAGCAGTAATTAACGCTCAGCAAGCTGCCATTACAACAGAAACAAGAGCAGCGAATGCGGCTGTGAATTCTGATATAAGTACTGCTGCTACGGTCAGCCCTCAAATAAACAGGACTGCATCAACTATAACGGAAAAAAACATGATACAAATAACGAGTGATTCATCAACGCTTTCTGCAAAGAGTACTGTATCCAATAAGGCTTATCTGATTCCGGGTTATCAAAGTGAAATGCTCAGTAAAATGATCCAGCACAATATTAAAATCAGTGAAATGCATACTGAGTTTATGGCTTCACGCCATGAAGGCTTACAGGCCTTAACGACCTCGATTATTAATAGTATTCATGCACCGGCTCAGCAGGTAATAACATCAACACCGCAGATATCCACACAGCAAGAAGTGATTAGTACCGCTGTCACTGAAACAAACAATGATATTATTCAGCAAATTTTTCCGACTGAATACAATCAGCCGGAAAACATTATTTTTTCAGAAGATGATTTACGTGAATTTGCCTATGGTAAAATCGGTAAAGTCTTTGGCTCCGATTATGACATTATTGATAGCTACTCAAGACGCGTTATGCTGCCTATGGACCCTTACTTGCTCGTCACCCGCGTCACTGAAATGCAAGGTAAAAAGGGTGAGTTTGTTCCGTCAACAATGACCACTGAATATGATATTCCGCACAATGCCTGGTATTCAACGGATGGTCAGATCCCGACCTGTATCTGTATAGAATCCGGTCAGTGTGACTTATTATTAATTAGTTATATGGGCATTGATTTTGATAATAAGGGCAAGTATCTATATCGTTTACTAGATTGTACCTTAACCTTCCTTGACGATCAGCCCAAGGAAGGTCAGACGCTGCGTTATGAGATTTCTATTAACTCATTTGCCAGGCATAAGAATAACCTGTTATTTTTCTTCTCCTATGAATGTTTTATCGGCGATAAGATGATCCTGAAAATGGATAACGGCTGTGCCGGTTTCTTCTCCGATGAAGAGCTGGCAGTAGGCAAAGGTGTTATTCGTACTAATGAAGAAATTGAATTGCGCTCAAAAGTCACTCAATCCTCATTTACACCCATTCTCAATTGTACTAAGACCTATTTTGGTGAGCAGGATATGGTGCATCTGATGAATGGTGAACTGGCTGCCTGTTATGAAAATCCTGCTTATGACAAGCAGGGTACTAATCCTTCCTTGCATTTCCCACTAGAAAAAATCCTCATGCTGGATCGGATCACTAAAGTAGACAGAACCGGTGGTTTGTGGGGACTGGGTTTAATTGAAGCAGAAAAAGATTTACAACCGGATGAATGGTATTTCACCAGTCATTTCCGTGATGATCCGGTACTGGCCGGCTCATTAATGTCAGAAGGCTGTGTGCAGTTACTGCAATTTTTTATGCTTTATCTGGGTCTGCAGACGAAAACCATTGATGCCCGTTTTCAGACCATGCGCAATATTCCTCAGCCTATTCGTTGTCGTGGTCAGGCCTTGCCTAAAGATCGTCTGATGACCTATCGTCTTGAAGTGACTGAAATCGGACTGTCACCCAAGCCTTATGCACGTGGTAATGTGGATATTATTATTGATGGTAAAATTGTGGTTGATTTCCGTGATGTCTGTTTAGAATTATCAGAAAAGAGTGAACATGAAAAACAACTGCTGGCATCAGGTCGTTTAGGGGTATCAGCGCCGCAGGTGACTGCTCAAAAATCTGTTATGCAGCAGACAATACCTCAGCCCCAGTCTCAACCCGCGAAGCAAACTGTAATGCCCAGTCTGAATATAAAAGACAGCAGATTACCACAAATACCGCCTATTGAAGTTAAACCAGCCTTGTTTACAGAAGAGCAGATTGTGCATTTTGCTACGGGCGATATAGAAGCCTGTTTTGGTAAAGAATTTGCGCTGTATAAACAGCCGCCGCCAACACCACAGCATCCGCCCAGAAGACCACCACGTACACCTAATGGCTATCTGCAGCTAATGCATCGTGTTCTTGATGTTGAATGCGAGCGTCATGACTTTGAAAACACGGTTAAATGTACCGCTGAATATGATGTGGCCCCGCAAGTCTGGTTCAATCAGGTCAATTCCCACCCATCTTTCACTCCCTATTCGATGCTGATGGAAATCGCCTTACAGCCCAATGGTTTTATTACCTCACATATCGGCAGTACCTTGATGTATCCTGATACCAATCTGTATTTCCGTAATCTGGACGGTACAGGTCGATTATTAAAAGAAATCGATTTGCGCGGTAAAACTATTGTCAATAAAACCACCATGTATTCCACTTCTGCAGTAATGAATAATATTATTCAGAAATTCACCTTTGAATTACTGGTCGATGGTGAGACTTTCTATGAAGGGGATGCGGTGTTTGGTTTCTTTAGTGCCGAGTCTTTAAGTACTCAGGTGGGTATGGATAAGGGTAAAAAACTACTGCCCTGGTATAAAGAAGAAGCCAATACTCAGGCGCAGCGAGTTGAATTTGATCTGCGGGATCAGGCAAAACAACGTCTGTTTACTACTCAGGCAGATAAGCATTATTATCATCTGGCTGGCGGTGTACTGAACTTCCTTGATGAATCACTGGTTGTTGCAAAGGGCGGTAAATTTGGTAAAGGTTATGTGCATTCACTTAAAGTGATTGATGAGACGGATTGGTTCTATCCTTGTCACTTTTATAAAGATCCAGTGATGCCGGGTTCCCTTGGTGTAGAAGCCATGATCCAATCCTTACAGGTTTTTGCCCTGCAGCAGGACCTGGGCAAAGATCTGAATAACCCGCGTTTTGGTCTGGTTGAAGATGAAGCAAAATGGACCTATCGTGGTCAGATTATTCCTGATAATGAACAGATGACACTGGAAGTGCACATTAAAGAAATTCGTAAAGTTGCGGGTCGGGTTGATATTGTGGCCGATGGTAATTTATGGAAAGACGGCCTGCGTATCTATTCAGTAGAAAATATTGGTCTGAGTCTTCAGGAGGCGCAATAATATGTCCATGCAGCAAACCGCTCCTGGTATTCAGGGTGTTGAAAACCTGCGCGCCTTAGATAAGTCCTGTTATATTATTCAGGATAATAATCAAATTATCATAAATAATGAAGGGTGTGATGACGTATCAAAGATCACTGCTTATGTCCCTCCTATGATAGCGGAGCAATTAGGTGATCCGGCATTTAAAGCATTTTATGGCGTTAAACATGCCTATATGACCGGTGCTATGGCCAATGGCATTTCTTCTGAAGAAATGGTGATTGCGCTGGGACAACAGAATATTCTGGCCTCATTCGGCGCCGGTGGTCTGGATCTTAAGCGTGTCGAACTGGCGATTAAAAAAATACAACAGGCGCTGCCTAATGGTCCTTATGTCTTTAACTTTATTCATAACCCATCTGAGCCTGCTATAGAGCAGGGGACCATTGATCTGTATATAAAATACGGTGTTAATGTTATTGAAGCCGCCGCATTTTTTAGTCTGACCCCTTCATTAGTATACTATCGTGCCAAAGGTCTGAGTCAGGATGCACAGAGTAATATTCAAATTACTAATAAGATCATTGGTAAGGTATCCAGAAGGGAAGTGGCTACCGTCTTTATGCAACCGGCCCCGCAAGATATCCTTAATAAATTAGTTGCACAGGGTTTATTAACTCAGTCCGAAGCACAACTCGCTATGCAAGTGCCTATGGCTGATGATATTACTGTAGAAGCAGATTCAGGTGGTCATACTGATAATCGTCCATTAATTTCTTTATTACCTTCAGTGATTGCCTTACGTGATGATATTCAGACACAACGTCAATATCCTGTTGAAGTCCGTGTCGGTGCTGGCGGTGGTGTCGGTACGCCTGATGCCGCTCTGGCTTGTTTTATGATGGGGGCTGCCTATGTGGTCACTGGTTCTGTTAATCAAAGCTGTGTGGAAGCAGGGGCTTCTGAGCACACTCGTAAACTGCTGGCTCAGGCTGGTATGGCTGATGTGGTCATGGCTCCGGCTTCTGATATGTTTGAACGCGGTATCAAACTGCAGGTCTTAAAAAAAGGCACGCTGTTTCCCATGCGTGCGCAGAAGCTCTACGATCTATATACCAACTATAACGGCTTAGATGATATTCCAGCGGATGAACTGGAGAAAGTGGAAAAACAAATCCTGCAAAATTCAGTCGATACCATCTGGCAGCAGACGGTGGAATTTTTTCAAAAACGTGATCCTTCAATAATCGAAAAAGCACAAAATAATCCCAAAAAGAAAATGGCTCTGGTATTTCGCTGGTATCTGGGGCTGTCTTCACGCTGGTCAAATGCCGGTGTAGCAGGGCGGGAGTTTGACTATCAGATCTGGAGTGGGCCGGCAATGGGGGCGTTTAATGACTGGATTGCATCTACTTATCTTAATGATTACAAAAATCGTCATGTGGTCGATGTTGCCGAACACTTAATGTATGGCGCTGCCTATCAGCATCGCATTCAGGTGTTAAAAAGTCAGGGACTTTACTTGCCAGCGCAATATCAGCGCTATGTGCCGAGTGCTGTATTTTAGCAGCCGTAATATGTATTAGAAATAAGTTGAGGTTTGGTGGTAAAAATACGGTTTTTACTTCCTGGAATGCCTGGTATTATTTTAGGGAGTAAAGGAAACTGTTGAGGTATTCTGGGTTGGGGAAGAAGGATTTTACTCAATAAAATTGAGATGCTAAATGTCAATTCCTTCCAGTGGACTGCTGATTTGAGAGATATCTTTATCCATGACATGGGTATAAATTTCAGTTGTTTTAACATCTGCATGACCCATAAGCTCTTGCAGAACGCGAATATTGATACCGCTTTCTAAAATGCTAGTAGCAAATGAGTGACGCAGGGTATGGCAACTTACCTGTTTGTCAATTTTTGCTTTTCGAGCTGCATTTTTAACAGCCTTCTGCAAACCTGACTCCATAACATGGTGCTTTCTTTCGCAACCGCTGCGTGGATCAATTGAACGTTTCTTAGCAGGGAAGACATATTGCCATTGAAGCTCTTTTGAAGCATTTTTATACTTACGTGCTAAGGCTTCAGGCATATAAACACCACCAAAACCTTCATTGAGCTCTTGTTGATGTAATTCTCTGACTTTCTCTACCTGAATTCTTAAATCCGGAATAACTGAACTTGACAAGATGGTACTGCGCCACTTGTTACCTTTACCCAATATATGCAATCTTTTACGATCAAAATCAATATCTTTAACACGTAAGCGAACACACTCCATCAACCGGAGGCCTGAACCATATAACAGTTTTGCCATTAAAGCATGGTTGCCATCTATATAAGAAAAAAAACGTTGTATTTCATGCTTGCTTAAAACAGTTGGAATTTTGGGCTTTTTAGTTGGGCGTACTGCATGAATCTTGCCATCAAGTGGTATGTCCAAAACTTTATTATAAAGGAAAAGAAGTGCATTAAAAGCCTGTTTCTGCGTGGCAAGCGCCACTGATTTATTAATGGCCAGGTCTGACAAAAAACGTTCTATATGATGTACAGATAAATTTTTTGGGTGAATTGTACCGCCAAAAAAATGGATTAAAGTTATTAGGTGGAAAAATTTCCATTAATTTGAATAGTTAGGACAAAAAATCACAATAGAGTTAATATATGAATTATAAAACAAAATTAGCAATCATTTTTACGTTATTAGTGCAAAGTGTTTATTTCAATGGTGTCGATTGGCTTGTTGAATCTGCACATGCAAATCCTTATTTTTCCCTTAGCAGAGAAGAGATAAAAGAAAAAATGATGTTAAACATTATACCCCTAGGTTCTCTTGCAATGTGTATGAAAAAATTTAGTCTCAACAAAGATGTTTATAAAGAAATTGCTCTAGATTACAATAAACGTAACAATCAGAAGCTAAAAGAATTAAATGTTGCACTAGAAAAAATCGGTGAGCTATCAGCAAGTGAAATTGCTATTTTTAATCGAGATGGCTATAAAGCTGCGGAAGGATTTTTAGAACAAGAGGGATTTACTCAATTAACCTGCAATAATGTGGCTCGTTTTATTGACTCTGGTAGCAACGATCTTTAAGAATTCAATATTATGGAAAATATTTCTATTTTTTGTGCTGATATTGGTTCAGTTAAAAGAAAAAAATTTGGTTGGGCTTCAAAATTAGCAAATAACAATTTTCATTGTGGAAGTAAAATTGAAGATTTTGCTAGATATATAGCAAATGAAATTAATAGTGGTGTAAAAGTCACCATTGGGTTTGAATGTAAACGCTTAATGAGCAGCGTTCTTGACTTTATCTAATGCTGATTTTTAAAATTCCAGGGAAGCAACTCTTCCAGTTTTTCCACCGT
>JAHXHI010000139.1:13861-19797 GCA_025656775.1 gamma proteobacterium symbiont of Bathyaustriella thionipta | reverse complement strand
CATAATGGTTTATTGATCTGATCCTTGTTTATGTAAAAAGTTCCCTTATTATATCAATTTTTCTCATTTATAATGATCTTGCCCTGCGCATAAGGTGTTTCGGCCTAACACTGAACTCAAAATAAACCCTGCTATAAATGAGGCTACTACTATAAAATACATCATTTTTTATAAACCTGTCATCTTTGTAACACATCAATAATCTGTAGGAACAATACTACAAGCATTATAATTAATTTCAAGGTCTATTTGTAAAAAATTTGACCAACTTCTCTATTTTTCATCGATTTAGTCAACATAACTTGCTAATATTATTATATCTTTTTATTATTAGTAGATTAAAACTTTGAATTTCAATAACCCCGATGTAAAAAGAATCTAATACGAATGAAAATTAATAAAGAACTTGAGTATCTAATCTCCGAAATTCCTATTTTCCATGATCTTGACGCAGATGACACTCAGGTTCTATCACATTATCTATTTCCCAAGGAACTCCCTATGGACGGTCTGGTTTGTAAAGAAGGTCAGCATGGTAGTTTTTTAAGCTTTGTCGCTTCAGGTGAACTGGAAATTGTTAAAACACTTGATAACAAAGAAGTCATTATTTCAAAAATTTCCAAGGGTGATTCGTTAGGTGAAATGGCATTAATCGATGGCTTAACACGTTCAGCAACGGTACGTGCCTGCCAGACATCAACGATATTGATTTTACGTCGGGATGACTTTAATACCTTGTTAGCAAAACATCCCGAAGTCGGCATAAAAATTCTCAAAGGAATTGCCCGTATGTTAAGCTTGAATCTAAGAAAGGCTTCTGCTCAGATCACAACGTATATGACCATGACTCAGTAGAGGTGCTGCTGAACGCTATTTTTATCTGTTTGTTCTTTTATCCTTTTTCCCTGCATATTTTTTCGCCATATTTTTAGTTTGACGAAGTCGTTTCTGCATCAGTTGTTTGGTCTTTTCATTATTTCTTTTGGTGCCGCGATAGGGATTCGAGCTATTTTTAAATTCAAGTCGAATAGGCGTGGCTTCCAGTTTTAACCATTTGCGAAATGAATTCATCAGATAGCGTTTATAAGACTCAGGAATATGTTCTGTTTGACTACCATGAATAACGATAAGTGGTGGATTTTGTCCACCCTGATGTGCATAACGCAGTTTAATACGACGGCCGCGGGCCAGTGGCGGCTGATGCATTTGCACTGCGTCTTCCAATAAACGGCTCAATGTTGCAGGCTGATGTCTTTTCATTGCTGATTCATAAGCTTTATCAACCGAGCTATAGAGTAAGCCGACACCGCTGCCATGCAAAGCAGAAATATAATGGTATTTGGCATAATCCAGAAAAGGTAAGCGACGCTCTAATTGTTCTTTAACGAATTCCCGGGCATCTTTGGTCATGCCATCCCATTTATTAATGGCAATAATCAGTGCTCTGCCGGTATCAAGCACATAGCTGAGCAGGTGTAAATCCTGATCGGTCAGTCCTTCATGAGCATCCAGCATCAACACCACAACATTAGCTGATTCAATCGCCTGTAATGCTTTAATGATAGAAAATTTTTCAATGGTTTCTTTGACTTTGCTACGACGCCTGACTCCTGCAGTATCAATAAAAGTATAGCGTTGTCCATCACGTTCAAAAGGTATAAAAATACTATCCCGGGTAGTCCCCGGCATATCAAATGCAACCACCCGTTCTTCACCCATCAGACGATTAATGAGTGTTGATTTACCCACATTAGGACGTCCGACAATGGCCAGCTTTATACCATTCTTTCTATAAGAATTTTCATACGAACTACTGGAGTCTTCTTCAACCTCATCAGGTATTATCGGTATTTCTGCTAATAACTCTTCCATTAGCGGAGCAATACCATCACCATGCGATGCAGACACTGCATAGGGTTGGCCCAGCCCCAGTGCATAAAATTCAGATTCAACCACATCTTCATTCATACCTTCGGCTTTATTAACCAGGACTATAATTTCTTTGCCCAGATGACGTAAACGTTGTGCAATGGTTTGATCGTGTCCTGTTATACCACCACGACCATCCACTAAAAACAGAATAATATTAGCCTCTTGCATGGCCTGATAGACCTGAGACTGCATGAGCGTCTCAACCCCTTCATCTTCACCACTGAGACCACCGGTGTCAATAACAATATAGGGGCGATCACCCACCACGCCATCACCATACTGTCTATCTCGAGTCACACCTGGCATATCTGCCACCAACGCATCACGCGTTTTGGTCAGACGATTAAACAGTGTTGATTTGCCTACATTAGGACGCCCGACCAGGGCAATTACCGGCTTCATAACTTGATTAGGCTCATCTTAGTTTATCTGTAATGCAGCTAACTTGCCGCCATTACCATAAATGAATACAGTGTTGCCATTGACCTGCGGCTGAACATGAAATCCATCGCCATCAATTTTTTCACGCCCGATTAACTCACCATCTGCCTGGGAGATAATATGCACATAACCTTCAAAATCACCGACTAAGATATACTTTCCAATAGAAACTGGTGCGGTTAATTTACGATACGCCAGCTTATCCTGCTTCCATAGCCTATTTCCGGAAACACGATCCACTGCCCACAGATTACTATCAGAGTCAGTGACATAAATATATCGCTCATCGGCAGTAAGACCTGCATAAGCAGACATTTCTTTAGCCCACAGAATTTCGCCTTTAAGGGCATCAATGGCAACAATACGCCCCTGATAGGTTGCAGCGTATAATACTCGACCGATTAACAGCATATTACCGTCAATATCCACCAGACGTTCTAAGTCTGAACGGCCTCTTGGGACTGAGGCATTGGCTTCCCATAAGAGACGGCCATGTTCAACGCCTACAGCAGCTACTTTACCACTGTCAAAACCGGTAAAGACTAATTCTCGTCCTCCGATCAAAGGACTGCTATTACCTCGTAATGTCAATACAGGCACACCTCTGTCATAAACCCATATCTGGTTGCCATTGTCTGCATTTAAGCCAAAAACCCGACCATCACCGGTACGCACCATTAACACATCACTTTGTACAATGGGTGCGGATAACATCACGCTGCTTAATTCTTTTTGCCATTTAACAGAACCATTATCAGCATCCAGGACAATGATCTCACCGCGATGATTGCCTACAAAAAGAAGCCCCTGGCCTGCACCGATACCACCGGTGATCGTCATCTCCAGTTCTACTTGCCAGTTAATATTCCCTGTTTCTGAACTCAGTGAGGTTACCTGACCTTCACGATCGACTGTAAATATATTTGAGTCCATCATAGCGGGCTGAAGATTAACAAATGAATCATCAATACCGACACCGATATTTTGACTCCACACAGAACGAACCTGTACTGACTCAACGATATCTTCCAGTTCAGTGGGTGGAATTGAGTTATCTTCACCACCAAAAAAACTATCTGTCCAGCCACACCCCGTTATCGATAAACTGAACAAAATGGTAATGATGAAAGTAAAAATTCGTTTCATTATGAATTTCCCAGGTCATTACGTTTAACTTTTAGTATCTGTGCATTCGCACCGATTGCAGCATAAGCCTGTAATGCCTGATCATAAGCAGAACGTGCTTCTTCTGTTCGCTTCAAGGCCACAAGAATATCACCTTTTATTTCCAGATAAGTTGCTTTAAAGCTGCCCTGCTCAACATCAAGTATTTTTAGCGCTTCTTCATTTTTACCTTGTGCTGCCATCAAACTGGCCAGGCGAACTCTGGATATATGCTGCAAGTTCTGTGCTTTTGCATTTGCAATAACCCATTGATATTTTTCTTCTGCTTGAGAAAATTTGTCGGCATCAATCAGTTGCTTTGCCTCAAGCATAGCGGACAGTGCGGCATAAGGATAATCAGGATAATCAGTCAACATGGTGTTTACCTGTTGGTTGATAGGCTCACCTTTATTGTCTTTCACTGACTGTAAAATATGATCATATTCTACTGAAGCCGTTTGTGCCTCAATGATTTTGTTTTGTTTCCATTGCTGGACACCGACAATACTGCCAAGTCCAATAACGGCTAACACAACCACCATTTTAAAATTTTCACTCCACCATTTTTTTATGGCTTCAACTTGTTGTTCTTCTGTTTCGTAATTATCCATTTTATCTCCTAAAGCAGAGGATATTTTATTATTTATAATTTGTTTTTTGTTTGAGCAGTGCCATTAACTGCTGTTGTGTCAGCTGTTCCTGCTGGGGTTTATTCTCATCATGTTCAGCTCTGAGGTATTTTACAGTAACAACATTACTGTCCAGCTCGTCATCACCCAGAATCAATGCCATTTCAGCCTGACTCTTATCTGCACGCTTCATCTGACTCTTAAAACTACCGCCGCCGCAGACACATAAAATACGCACATCAGAAATGGCATCACGTAATTGTTCAGTTAAAGCAAACCCCTCATTTTGTGCCCGTTCACCCATCATCAGCATAACCGCATGAGGCCGTTTCAGGTGTTTTTCCAGATCATCTTGCTCAAGCAGACTTATCAGGCGTTCCAGCCCCAGAGCAAACCCCACCGCCCGGGTATCTCGTCCACCCAGTTGTTTTACTAAACCATCATAACGGCCACCGGCACAAATAGTCCCCTGAGCACCCAGTTTATCGGTGACCCATTCAAATACCGTTTTACTATAATAGTCTAAACCGCGAACTAATCTAGTATTCACTTCATAGGCAATACCAACACTATCAAGGTAAGCGCATAAGCCTGCAAAATGCAGCCTTGACTCTTCATCAAGATGATCCATCAAACGCGGTGCCTGTTCGATCATCTCCTGCATCGCTGGATTTTTACTATCCAGAATACGCAAAGGATTGCTCTGCAAACGACGTAAGCTGTCTTCATCCAGTATACTTTTATTTTTTTCCAGATAATCTGTCAAAACACTACGATAGGCTTCCCTTGAAGAAGGTGTTCCTAAAGAATTGATCTGCAATGTAACAGAATCTGATAAGCCCAGCATTTTCCATAAACGTGCCGTCATACAGATCAATTCAGCATCAATATCAGGTCCGTTCAGGCCATAAACTTCAACACCCATCTGGTGAAACTGTCGATAACGCCCTTTTTGTGGACGCTCATGTCGAAACATGGGCCCCATATACCATAATCTTTGCTGCTGATTCACCAGTATACCATTTTGTATCCCCGCCCGCACACAGGCAGCAGTACCTTCAGGCCTGAGTGTCAGGCTGTCGCCATTGCGATCTTCAAAGGTATACATTTCTTTTTCAACGATATCAGTGACTTCACCAATAGAACGTTTAAATAAAGCAGTTTTTTCAACAATGGGAAAGCGTATTTCATCATAGTCATAGCTTTGCATCAGCTGGCGTAATTTTTCTTCAATAAATTGCCATGCGGGGCTGTCGTCGGGAAGAATATCATTCATTCCACGAATTGATTGGATTTTGTCTGCCAATGTTATTCCATTTTTTAAAAAATAAAGTGTTTTAATTAATAAATAGAGAGAAATCAAATAAAGACGGTTATTTTACCTTAAATCGAGCAACATTTTTCTCATTTATATAACTTGAATGATCAAAAACATTACCATTAATACTGACAGTTACCATTCGGGCATCACCTAAAAACACCTTATAGGGTAACTTGCCGTTTAAGCGGAGTATATTACCTGATTTTATAAGACCTGAGGAAAGAATATTATTATCAGAATCTTTAATACTAACCCATGAATTTCCAGTAAACTCCACCACTAATTGATTCGCTTTAAACTCAGAAGCAACGGAATTATCAGACATCGCTGACGCTTCTACAGAGGTATTATCAGCAGCAGCAGAAACACCTGCTTCATTTGTCTCTATGGTGTTTACGGCTGATAAGGAGTCTTCAACTGACAAAGAGTCTTCAACCGGCAAAGAGTCT
>JAHXHI010000139.1:0-13761 GCA_025656775.1 gamma proteobacterium symbiont of Bathyaustriella thionipta | reverse complement strand
AAGAGTCTCCAACCGGCAAAGAGTTTTCAACAGGTGAGGAATCTTCAACCAGTGAAGCGCTTTCAGCGGCTATAGCACCTTCTGCCGATAGTGAATCTTCTTCCTGAGAAGTATATTGCGGCACCTGAGGAGCTTCTATTTTTGATGACTCTGTTATCATCTTACTGTCTTGTTCCATCGTTTCTTTACCGGCAGGCAAATCATAAGATGCATCAATATCAGGTAGTAATAAAGTACCGGGCTCCTCATTATCCAAACCATCATTTACCGCACCTGGCAATAGAGATTCTTGTTGCGCTTTATCATCTGCCTGATAATTTTTTGAGAAATAAGACCAGAGTTGCCACCCACCTGCAGCTAAAACAACTAAAAGCAGTAACCACAAAAGCGGTACCACTAACGCGGGAAGGATAGCACTTTTTTGATTATTAACATCTTTTCTAATTTTTAGTTGAGGCTCAAGACGCTCATCAATATGCTCTTTTTTATAGTATTCAATTAATGGTTCAGACTGAACATTTAAAAATTTAGCATAGTTTCTGATATACCCACACACAAATGCTGGAGCAGGCAGCTGGGTATCATCTTCATTTTCTAGTGCAAGTATAATTTTTTTATCAAGACGTAATTCTCTGGCAACATCATCAATGCTGAGTTTTTTTTCACTGCGTGCCTGTTTAAAAAGAAAGCCGAAACCATCTTCTCTGGAAGCAATAATATCTTTGAGTTCTTGTTGTTCTGCCTGTTGTTCCAAAATTAATATTCCTGTTTCCCTTGATATAACCATTTAGTTTCGTCTGTATCCGGGTATTTATTTTTTAACAATAATTCATAACTGGATAATAAATTTTTATCCGGATAAGCAATTTTATTGAGAATGTTAATTCCTAGCCACAGACCATCCGCATCAGGTACTGAATTTTTATCAAAACGTTCAAAATAACTCCAGGCATATTCAAAATTACCTTTTTTATAGTTAATCTTTGCTAAGCCTAATAAGGACCCCGGTAAATTGGGACTCATTGCCACCGCTTTATTGTATAGTTTTTCTGACAAATCAAGATTATTATTCTCTAATGCGCACCAGGCAGCACTCTGGTAAGCCACTGAACGATTGATATAGAGAGGGTTATCCAGTACTTTTTTGAATTCTATTCGAGCTTCATCAAATTTTTTCTGCTCACAAAGAAAAATGGCATAATTATTTAAAATGGTCGAATCATTCGGTGCAAGCTGTATTGATTTTTTAAATTGTTGAGTGGCTTTTTGCGGACGTTCAAGACGGCTATACAAAACCCCCAGATAATTATGAGCCAATGCATGCTCAGAATCATGTTGAATGGCTTTGGTCAACTTTATCAGAGCCCGATCATATCGGCCATTTGCAATATAGCCAGCACCTAATTGAGTGTTGATATCAGCTGCTGATTTTCCTGAAGTTTTACCATCAGAATATTGTGTACTTAAGCCGGCTTCACTGTTAACTCCATTCGGATTAATTGCTGTACTTTGACATGCCGTTAACACATAAGCAGAAAATAAGCCGATTATTACTTTCTTCATTGAGTTATTTTTCCTATCTATTGTACTCATATTGAGTAATTACCCAGTTAATTTCCTATTGTTTGTTACTTCAATGCTGAGCTTTTACATTAACACGCCTACTTTTGTCTTTTACCTTGCCGGCTAACTGCCCACAAGCCGCGTCAATATCTTCGCCACGAGTTTTTCGCACCACTGCAACATAACCGGCTTTATACAAAATATCCTTAAAGCGATTAATCATCTGTATCTTTGAACAATCAAATTCGCTGTTTGGAAATGGATTAAAGGGTATCAGGTTAATTTTACAGGGCAGATTTTTTAATAAAGCAGCTAATTCACGCGCATTATTCTCACTATCATTGATTCCTGCTAACATAACATATTCAATAGTAAACTGCTTCTTTTTCGTATCACCACTGAAATAATATCGGCATGCTTCTAATAATTCTTTAATTGGGTATTTTTTGTTCAATGGTACGATCCGATCACGGATTTTATCATTGGGTGCATGTAATGAAATCGCCAGACTGACATCACATTCTTCACGTAATCGTTTCAATGCTGGTACCACACCGGCGGTACTAATAGTCACTCGGCGCTTTGACAAACCATAAGCATGATCTTCTAACATCAAATGAATTGCTTCCACTACATTATCAAAATTCAGAAGAGGCTCACCCATACCCATCAAAACGACATTGGTAATAACACGTCGTTTTGAATCCTGGGCTTTTTTAGGTACCGCCTGTTCAGAAGAAACGGCCTCATTGTGAACCTCTAATTGATTCAAAGTACGATTTGCAATCCACAGCTGGGCGATGATTTCAGCACTGCTTAAATTTCGATTAAAACCCTGCCTGGCGGTTGAACAGAAACCACAATCCAGGGCGCAACCCACCTGGGAAGACACACACAATGTGCCCCTATTATCCTCTGGAATAAATACCGTTTCAATACTATTACCGCCATCCAGACGCATTAACCATTTAATGGTGCCGTCACTGGCCTTTTGTTCCATAATAATTTCAGGTGCTTTTATTTCAGCAATGTCAGCCAGTCGGGCTCGTAATGCCTGACTGACATTGCTCATTTGTGAAAAATCATCCACACCGAATTGATGAATCCACTTCAGTACCTGTACGGCACGGAAGGGTTTTTCACCGATTTCGGTAAAAAAAGCTTTCATATGCGCCAAATCATATCCTAACAAATTAATTTTTGCTGGACCTGCTTCAGAAATTTTTTCTTTTGAATTTGAATTCATAATTTTATATCTATAAAAGCACTAAACCCACTATCTCAAAAGTCTGAGAAAGTGGGTTTAATCATTATTTAATGGTTAAGTTTAGTGGCTGTAAAATCTATTCTCTGTCTTTTATCCATGCCATCTGTATTGCTTCAAGGATTCTCTCACCACAATGCGCTTGTGTTTCTTCAAAATCATCCAGCGCTAAAACCCATGCCATTAGATCTGGAAAATTAACATATTGAGGATCTGCATCAGGATGTTTTTCATCCAGTTCAATAACAATGTCATGTATATCTGTCCATCTTAATCCCATAATACCCCTCCTGAAACATTATATTATACTCTAGTATTATGAGATTGAGGCAATGCCATACATTATCAACTGGAATAAACGGCTAAATAGACATTTATGTTATCAATCCGTTAGATTTTTGGATTGTATTAAAGGCAAGCATAGAAGAACTGCACGAACATCGGCCTATGTTCAAATCTTTGTGAGCTGAGGAGATTGCATTCACCAGACTTCATTGATGGCTAATTCTGATAATGCCATATTTTCTAAATTATTTTGATTGATCATTGCCTGAATCATTTGTATGTATTCCAGGCCTTTGGCTGAATACTTCTCTAGCCCGTTTGCTAATTCATAACCAGAAAGTTTTTTTCCATCTGAACGAGCCTTTGAACGAATTTCTCTTAGCGTTTTATAAGCAGTATGAGTATTCAAGGTGTGCATATAAATATTGACTGATTCCTGGAATGATTTAAATTTACGAACAAAATGCTTCTTACCTGGTTCACGCCTGAGTGGCTTGATACCGATGTCAGGGTTGTAGGTCCAGATTCCAAAGAGATTATTACCCTGTTTACTAAAACGGGAAGTACCCCAGGCTGATTCATTGGCAGCTTGAGCTAATGCCATGGAAGGACTGATTTCATCAACCCGTTTCACTAATTCATGTTGTAATTCAACATCATGAATAATATCACCGGCCACACGATATTTTTTAGCCAGATTGTTTATCCATGATTTATCTTTATTAGAGATAGAGATCATCCCGTTATTTAAAAGGGGTAATAATCTATTTCTGTCTTGTTTAATGCGTTTATTTGCAGCAACGATCAGAGGTAAAATCTGCTTTAAAAATTGTTTCTTACGTGCAGATTGATTCAGCTTATTTGTTGTCAAATTTACTAAACCGGCACTTTGCCTGTGTTCAGCCTTATACCCTGAGTTATTTTGCAGAACAGGTTTACTCATATGTTTTGTTGTCTTATTTGAAGTAACTTCCACCTGCTTTAGGGTATTGTCTGGTGTACTCATACGCGCCTGGTAGTATGGGGGCTGATAATAGTTAGAATAACCATAGCCTGCCGGATAGGATGGATGATAAGCCTGATTCTGGTATTCCGGATATTGAGGAGTATGGTATTGAGGAACCTGATATTGAGACACTGAGTTTTGATAAGCAGAATACCGGGGAGCTTGATAATTTATAGCAGCATCGCTTGCATATTGATTTTGCATAGTATTATTTTGAACTGGATAGCCCTGAGCCTGATAGGAGGTTCCTGCATAATAATTGTCAGGATAATAAGCTCCCTGATAGTGGTTATGATAACCAGAGCTTCTGTAACCAGAGTCGCTGTAACCCGAGCTGTAATCAAAAGCCTGCGCTATTCCAGATAAGACTAATAATAAGATAGTTCCATACTTCATTTTCTAATACCGCTGTCGATAAATTGATTATAATTCAGACATTATATCAGAAATCACTTATATATTAATATATAGATTTATCCTGGGTGGCCAATTCCGTGTTTAATCAAAACTATTCCCGATACCAATGACCATTATTATGGCGTTTGATCCAGAGCTGGCTATACCAATAGAAGCCATTCCTGTTCTGGCCATTTTCGTTAATAGTGACCGGGGCGGTGCAATTATAACGATTTCGACCAACACTCAGCTTTTTCTGCGCCTGTACAAAAGCAGTATTGTCTTTCCAGCTGATGACGGCCTTGCCCTGGCCGCTCACATAACACTGAAGCTGTTTTTTGATCTCTTTATTAAAAAATTCAGGCTTTATGCTTAACTTAAGCAAAGGGCTTACAGTATTATTCAGATTAACGACAGGCTCTATGACTTCATTATTTTCCAACGGCAAAGGATAGGTATTTAATTTTTCAATGAACTGAGTCTTACTGGTGTAGATGCCTCCCATAGGGAAACGGGGTAATAATTCCTTTGGCGTCGTAAAAGTAACGGGACCAGAGTGTTGTCCAACAGCGGCATAACCCAATTCTTTTATAATTTGATACAGTGCAATAGAATACTCGCCATAAGGATAGGCAAATAAACGTGGAGGTAATCCATTTTCACTATTTAACTGCTGATCAAGCACTTGTTGAGCATTGTGAATCTCATGAATTACTCGTGCTCGCCATTGCTGGAGGGACTCATTTTTTTGATATCTGATTAGATGGGCATGAGTATGGCTATGATTGCCAATTTCTGCCACTGAGGCATTCATCTCTCGAATTTCATCCCAGGTTAAATTCAGGCCGCTTTTGCCTACCGCATCTGTATTTAAAAATAGTGTAAATGGCCAGTTTTTTTCCTTAAGCATTGGAAACGCAGTGCTATAAATGGAGCGGTAAGCATCATCAAAGGTTATCGCAACACATTTATCAGGTAAGGTTTTACCTGCTTTAAGGTACCGGACAATTTTACTTAACGGCCAGATGGTAAAATTGTGTTGCTGCAGATACTCAAGATGTATTTTAAATTGTTCAGGAGAAATACTGGTTATTTTGGGGGTGGTATGACTCACATGATGATATTGCAAAATAATTGCATACCTGGCTGCACTGACCTGACTAAAAGACAGTACAATGTTCAATAATAAAATCCATAGTGTTAATTTTAACACTATAATTGCCTCTCTAACTGATTGCAGATTAGCAGCAGTTTAATGACTGCTAAAATTGAAATTTCATCCTACTATCAAATAATTGCCTTTGTATGGCTTACTCATACAGAGCAACCCATACATTGCGCTCAACAATAACAATGAGAAAAGTTGCAATGGCGACTTTTAAATCGCTAGTGGTTTTCAGAAACCATATTAATGGTGTATTTAGGTATTTCAATCACCAAATCTTCATCAGCCACTACCGCTTGACAGCTCAAACGTGAATCAGGCTCTACTCCCCATGCTTTATCCAGGTAATCTTCCTCCGTTTCAGTTGCTTCTTCAAGTGAATCAAAACCTTCACGCACAATGACATGACAGGTTGTACAGGCACAGGATTTTTCACAGGCATGTTCAATTTCAATATTGTTTTCCTGGGCGGCATCACAGATTGTAGTACCGGGTTCTACTTCAATTACTGCACCTTCCGGGCAAATTTCTTCATGAGGTAAAAAGATTAATTTAGTCATTTTTTGGCCCTTCACTGTTTCACTTATTATTTAAATCATCAACACGTTGCCCTGACAATGCCTTATTAATACTGGCATCCATGCGGCGCTGGGCAAATTCTGCGGTCACTTTATCAACGTGTTCAATTTTTAATTTAATCGCACGCTGATCAGAATTTTTAGCGATTTCAGCCAATTCATCAATTGCCTGTTGAATGACCACCTGCTCCTCAACTGAAAGCAGGGCTTCACCATCTTCAGCTAATGCCGCTAACAGGGCTTCAACTACCCTGTCCGCTTCGACTTGTTCTTCTCTTAGTTTTCGTGCATCAATATCATCTTGTGCATGACTAAAGGAATCCTTTAACATGTTTTCAATTTCACCATCACTGAGACCATAGGATGGTTTTACCTGAATGCTGCTTTCAACACCTGATGTTTCTTCTCTGGCTGATACTGATAACAAACCATCTGCATCAATTTGAAAAGTAACTCTAATTCTGGCGGCTCCGGCAACCATTGGTGGAATACCTCTTAACTCAAATCGAGCTAATGAACGACAATCGCTAATCAATTCACGCTCCCCCTGAACAACATGAATCGCCATGGCTGTCTGGCCATCTTTAAATGTTGTAAAATCCTGAGCACGAGCAACAGGGATAGTGGTATTGCGGTGGATCACTTTTTCTGCCAGGCCTCCCATTGTTTCCAGCCCCAATGATAAAGGTGTAACATCAAGCAGCAGCATATCATCTTCTGATTTATTACCCACCAGCACATCGGCCTGACGTGCGGCACCAATAGCAACCACTTTGTCCGGGTCGATATCAACTAAAGGCTCAGTATTAAAAAATTCACCCACCATCTGCCGAACTAACGGCACACGGGTTGAACCACCCACCATCACCACATCCTGGATATCTTCAACTTCAATTTTGGCATCACGCAAAGCCCGACGGCAAGGAACCAGCGTTTTTCTAATCAGCGGCTTAATGAGTTTTTCAAGTTGTTGTAAAGATAATTGGCTTTCCCAAACTTCACCATTACCCAAATCAATTGATAATGTTGTACTTTGCTGTTCACTTAAGGTTTCTTTGGCCTGTCTGGCTGCATCCAGTATGCGACGTAATAAACCTGCATCCGGATCATTGATTTGAGCTTCTGTCAAAATCCAGTCCGCTATAGCATGATCTAAATCATCACCACCCAGAGCAGAATCACCTGCGGTGGAAAGCACTTCAAACACACCTTTGGTTAATTTAAGAATGGAGATATCAAAGGTTCCCCCGCCTAAATCATAGATAACATGAGTGCCTTCACTGCCGCTATCAAGTCCATAAGCAACTGCTGCCGCAGTTGGTTCATTAATCAAACGCAGTACATTCAAACCAGCCAGTTTGGCAGCATCTTTGGTTGCCTGACGTTGTGCATCATCAAAATAGGCAGGCACGGTAATAACAGCACCGGTTAAATCGTCGCCTAAAGCATCCACTGCACGCTGTTTGAGTGTTTTTAAAATTTCAGCAGACACTTCAACCGCACTGACATCACCGGCAATAGTGCGTATTCGTGGAACTACTGAGTCTTCTTCCGCCACAAAATTATAGATGGAATGCTTTTTAAGATCGTCCAGACCTCTCCCCATATAACGCTTTACTGAAATAATCGTATTCAGAGGATCAGCAGAGGCATTTTGCTGGGCCTGATACCCGACTTCTGTTTGATACGCGCTATGAAACCCCTCATCCTGTTTGCCCAGAAATTGAACCACAGAGGGTAATAAATGCTGACCATTTTCGTCTGCAATCGTCTCAGCCATACCACTTCTGAGGCTGGCGACCAATGAATTGGTGGTACCCAAATCAATACCTGCAGCCAGTTTATGCTGATGAGGTGCTGTTGTTTGTCCGGGTTCTGATATTTGTAATAGAGCCATAGATTTATATTATCGCTGTTGTTGTTTTAATGTTGTTATAAAGATTAGATCTGGTCAGCCAGATCTTCTTCTTTATTCATGCATTCTTCCTGAAGACGGTTTAAAAACTGCATTTTTAACACTTGAGGTGTTAGTTTTTTTAATAATTCATCTTCATTTTTTTCATCGTCAGACAAAAGCTGCTGGAATAAAGTCTCAAGACTATTAATTGTCTGATTAATACGAGATTTTACATCCTCTAAAATAGTGTCCAGCGCATCAAGCGGATCGGCTTTATCACTCACCTGAGATAGGTTTTCCCGTAATTCCATCTGTTCCATTAAAAAAGCAGGATCAACACTATTATTATTCTCACCCAGTTCAATACCATAAAGTGATAATAAGTAGATTGAGCGCTGAGTAGGATTTTTCAATGTTTCCAGAGCATCATTTATTTGAGCAGCCTTTTGAACTGATAAACGTCGTTCAAGATCACTCGCATTGGCAAACTTATCAGGATGTATGGATTTTTGGATATCGTGATAATTTTCAGTCAGGCTTTTCTTGTCAACGGAAAAACTAACAGGCAATCCTAATAATGAAAAGAAGTTTTCCGTGTGATTGTTTTTGATACTATTGGTCATATTATTACCTGAAGGGGACTTTTTGGAATAAATTATGGTGGTTATTAAAAGTGAAACAATACGATTGGATTTTTTTGATGTGTGAGCCTGAAACACCAACTAAAAGCAGATAAAAAACGAATATTGGGTAGATTAAGCTTATCCACCCTACTTTCTACATATTGAAACTCTTATTACTAAACATTAAAACTCTTATTACTAAACGTTGAAACTCTCACCACAACCACAAGCATCTTTAACATTAGGGTTATTAAATTTAAAGCCTTCGTTTAAACCTTCACGACCATAGTCCAGTTCTGTACCGTCTATATAGAGCAGACTTTTTGGGTCAACAATAATTTTAACGCCTTTATCTTCAAAAACATTATCATCTTCATCAACTGCATCTGCAAATTCGAGAACATAGCCCATTCCAGAACAACCATTAGTTTTAACACCAAGACGCAATGCTTCGCCTTTGCCTCGATTTTCAATAAATCGAGTAACGTGTTCAGCAGCCGCATCGGTTAATGTAATTGCCATAAATATAAACCTGAATCTTTTTAAGAAAATATTTCAAATAAAGCATTTAACAAACAAAACACTTTATCAATACATTATGAGTCTGATTGCTTCTCTTTATAATCAGTAATTGCTGCTTTAATCGCATCTTCAGCTAACACTGAACAATGGATTTTAACGGGCGGCAATGCTAACTCTTCTGCAATGTCGGTGTTTTTAATTTGACCGGCCTCTTCCAGAGATTTGCCTTTAACCCACTCTGTAACTAATGAGCTTGAGGCAATAGCTGAGCCGCATCCATAGGTTTTAAACTTGGCATCTTCAATAATACCTTGCTCATCGACCTTGATTTGTAAGCGCATTACATCACCACAGGCTGGTGCACCCACCATACCAGTACCCACACCGGATTCATCATTATCCATGGTCCCCACGTTACGTGGATTTTCATAGTGATCCATAACTTTATCACTGTATGCCATTGTCTTTAACCTCAATCGTTATAATCATGATTGTACTGATCCAGTCATTTTACTACATCAACACAATAACTTGTAGTTTTACTCTGCCAGCACTATTTTCAAATGGTGCCTGAAACTTTAATGAGCGGCCCATTCAATCGTTGATAAATCAATACCATCTTTATACATGTCCCATAAAGGTGATAGTAATCTTAATTTTTCAACTTTTTCTTTCAGTAATTTAATGGTGTAATCAACATCTTCTTCGGTTGTAAAACGGCCAAGACTGAAGCGAATTGAACTGTGAGCTAATTCATCATTACGACCAATTGCCCGAAGCACATAGGATGGCTCCAGGCTCGCGGACGTACAGGCGGAACCAGAAGAAACGGCCAGTGTATCAATTGCCATTAATAATGACTCACCTTCAACAAAGTTAAAGCTCAAATTTAAATTATGGGGAACTCGTTGCTCAAGATTACCATTAACATAGAGTTCTTCCATGTCTTCAAAACCTTTTAATAAACGATCCCGCAAAGCATGAATACGCTTATTTTCACTCGCCATTTCTTCTTTAGCTATTTTAAACGCTTCACCCATGCCGACAATTTGGTGAGTGGCCAGAGTACCAGAACGCATGCCTCGCTCATGCCCGCCACCATGCATTTGCGCTTCAATACGAATGCGCGGCTTACGACGCACGTATAAAACACCAATACCTTTAGGGCCATAGACTTTATGTGCCGATAAAGAGAGTAAATCCACTTTTAGCTTTTGCAGATCAATTTCAACTTTACCTGCACTTTGTGCTGCATCCACATGAAATATAATCTTTTTAGAACGACATAATTCACCAATTGCTGCGATATCCTGAATCACACCAATTTCGTTATTTACATGCATAATGGACACTAAAATCGTATCATCTCGCATCGCTGCTTCTAAATCAGCTAAATCAATCAAACCATCTTCTTGAGGATCAAGGTAGGTCACTTCAAAACCTTCACGCTCAAGCTGACGGCAGGTATCTAAAACCGCTTTATGTTCTGTCTTTGCAGTAATGATATGTTTACCGCGCTTAGAATAGAAATGGGCTGCACCTTTTATGGCCAGATTATCTGATTCTGTCGCACCCGATGTCCAGACAATTTCTTTTGCATCTGCATTAATCAATGCAGCGACATCAGCACGTGCCTGTTCTACCGCTGTTTCTGCATCCCAACCATATTTATGTGAACGGGAGGCAGGGTTGCCAAAAGTCCCATCCATGGTTAGATAATGACACATTTTATCAGCGACACGCTTATCAACCGGTGTCGTTGCTGAATAATCTAGATATATCGGTGAACTCATTAATAATTCCTATACCAGTTTGTCACAGTAAATTATTGAGCGTATCAGGCCAATTATTTACTGCTGTTAATTCTTAAAAATTTACGCAACATAAGGCTCTTTCAAGCTAACATCTTCCCTGTTAAGGGGTAATGCATTATCCTGGCGCCGTGCAACATCTTGAACTGCCTTTTTTTCAACCAGGCTGCCAAGTGAAATATTGGCCAGAAAATCAAAAATTTGATCACTCAGATCACACCAGAGATCATGTGTTAAGCATCGCTCTGCATGTTGACAATTGCCTTTACGTTTACAACGAGTGGCATCAACAGTCTCATCAACTGCTGCAATAATTTCTGCCACAGCCACGTCTTCAGCAGGACGACTCAGGCGATAGCCGCCGCCGGGACCTCTGGCACTGTTGACCAGCTCATTTTTTCTTAATTTGGAAAAAAGCTGTTCCAAATAAGAAAGTGAGATTTCCTGGCGCTGAGAAATATCTGCCAATGTAATTGGCCCTTGCTCATAGTGAATGGCCAGATCTAACATTGCAGTAACAGCGTAACGCCCTTTTGTGGTCAATCTCATGTGTTATTCCTGTTTTTTTAAAAAGACATATTACTATCTTAAAAAAACCAAGCATTTTAGTCAAGTATATTTTATTAGACTTCTTTATTACTTTTTTGTTCAGGTTTGGACTTAGAATTTGAGCTCACTGAAATTTTAGAGTCTAAATGAACCACATGCACATGTTCTTCACCTCTAACACCACCAGAGCTACCACCTGCAGAACTACAAATATCTTGCGCAGGACAAGCCTGAGGATGTTCATCAATGGGTGTAATTTCACAAATATGTACATCTGGAATGGTGATATCAGGAAATTCAGCATCAATGGAGCGAATTGCCGTACACATTTTATCCAGCTTATCATCCACCGAATGCATATGATCCAACATGCAATTAATTGCATGAGCCACTGGATCAGGCATTTCACCGGATGTTCCATAAGCGTCAAAGCCAATCTTTTTGGCCATATGCTCACGTTTTTCGTTATTGACAGTCTCTTTAGACTTTGACTTTGTATCAGCATTGGTGATCACTCGACCTGGAATGCCCACAACGGTACAAGATTCTGGTACGTCTTTAACGACGACTGCATTCGAACCCACCCGGGAGCCATTAGCCAAAGTGATAGGTCCCAGCACTTTGGCCCCGGCACCCACAACAACATCATTACCCAGAGTCGGATGTCGCTTGCCTTTATTCCATGATGTACCGCCCAGCGTGACACCATGATACAAGGTACAGTCATCACCAATGGTGGTCGTTTCACCAATCACAACACCCATGCCGTGATCAATAAAGAAACGCCTGCCAATCGTTGCCCCGGGATGAATCTCTATACCGGTCAAGGTTCTTGCTATCGCTGAAAAAGAACGTGCCAGCCAACGAACTTTCCATTGCCAGAGTTTATTGTTCATACGATAGGCTATCATGGCATGAACACCGGGATAGGTGGTGAATACTTCAAAATAATTGCGTGCCGCAGGATCACGATCAAAGACACATAAAATATCTTCTTTAAGATGTTCAAACATTGTATAAACTCTTAACCATCATTTTTTTAACCATTACAGTCAATCACTACAGCTTATATAATTTAATTTCCAGCCAGAAAATTAATTTTTGACCTTTAGAAAGACTGGGTATTTTACTAGGAAATAGCAAAACACACAATCACTAATATTAGACAAACCCGATATAAGTCAAAGAAATACTCATAATTTAATCAATTTTTTTATTTTTCAACCCTGGATTCAAACAGGATTTTAATTGCTGAGTTTTACTCAATATTCCACGTAAAATATTCAATTCTTCCTGTTTTAATCGGATTCGATTATAAATATTACGTAATTTTGGCATTAATTGGGGCGATTGTTGCAACTGTAAAAAATCAATATCAACCAGAGTTTCCTGCAGATGTTGATAAAAACGTTCCATATTATCACTTGAGGCGTATTCTATTTGCTCTTCATGATCGATTTTTTTATTTTCATCTGACAAATGCAAAGACATCATCACTTCATAAGTAACAATTTGAACAGCAGAGGCGACATTGAGAGACGGGTAGTCAGGGTTAGTCGGTATGTTTATAAGTTTGTGGCAAAGCCCAACTTCTTCATTGGTCATGCCTGTTCGCTCTCGTCCAAACACCAGGGCAACTTCGCGCTCCCCTGCTTCTTTAATCGTTATAGCACCGGCTTCACGTCCATTAATAAAATCATGCTGTAACTTTCTTTCCCGTGCCGTCGTACCAAGCACTAACTGACAACCTGCCAGGGCTTCTTCAAAAGAAGAACACACGATTGCTTTGCTTAATAAATCATCAGCACCTGAAGCCATTGCCGTCGCTTCATAATTAGGAAACTGTTTGGGATTAACCAGATAAAGTCGGCTTAAACCCATATTTTTCATCACTCTGGCGGCCGCACCAATATTACCAGGGTGAGAAGTGTTGATCATAACAACACGAATATTATCTAGACTCATCGAAAACCTGTATTATTAAAAATAGAAGCAATGAAATTTATTACTTAAGCAGGGCAATCGCGCTTAATTTGATTGCCCTAGAATTTTAAGCATGTATTGGTTGTCCCAACCAGCCTTTAATCGTTTTGTCTTAATCC
>JAHXHI010000120.1 GCA_025656775.1 gamma proteobacterium symbiont of Bathyaustriella thionipta | reverse complement strand
CGATTGCAATGGAAGACGGATTACGCTTCGCGATTCGTGAAGGCGGGCGTACTGTTGGTGCGGGTGTTGTTGCTAAGGTTATTGAATAAAACATTATCTAACCACTAAGACACGCATGTTAACAAGTAAATAGACTTGTTAATGATGCTTCTTTGCCATTGAAAAACTGACGCGAGTGAGTTTGGAAATGACAAAGAAGCAATCAAAGAATTAGATAAGAAAATTGTACAGGACAAAATATAATGTCAACAGAAGATCAAACTATCCGTATTCACTTAAAAGCATTTGATTATCGTTTAATCGATATCAGTGCCAAAGAGATCGTAGAAACAGCAAAGCGCACAGGCGCTCAGGTAAAAGGTCCTATCCCTTTACCTACACGTAAAGAACGCTTCAATATTTTGACTTCACCACACGTCAATAAAGATGCTCGTGATCAATATGAATTACGCACTTATAAGCGCTTAATGGATATTGTGAAGCCTACCGACAAGACTGTCGATGCTCTAATGAAGCTGGATCTTGCAGCAGGTGTTGATGTTCAGATTAAATTGAACTAAAATACTGCCTCTTGTATTTTTGATCGAGACGAGCCAATCAATACTCTAGTTAAAATTGTTGTTAAAAAACAATGAGTTATCTTTAAAAGTTTATGGTTCGTTTTGTTTTGGCTTTATCTGACTCTTCAATTTGAAGAGTTTTCTGTCTTTAAGAACTTAAAAGATAAAGTATTTTCGTTTAAAAAAGATGCGTATAGATCAACCGGAATCTATACCAAATTGCATATTGCTTAATAAATTAAAGAATATTAATAGCAAATTGCAGAGGAAATTAAAATGAGTTTAGGTTTAGTAGGCCGTAAAGTGGGTATGACCCGTATCTTTACGGAACAGGGAGAATCAATTCCTGTAACAGTACTTGAAATGGAACCTAATCGAGTGACACAGGTTAAAACCAGTGCTACCGATGGTTACAATGCAATTCAGGTTACCGTAGGAAGCCGTCGCGCCTCTCGCGTCAGCAAAGCTGCTGCAGGTCATTTTGCAAAAGCGGGCGTTGAAGCAGGTCGTAAAACAGTTGAGTTTCGCTTAGAGAGTGAAACTGAATTAGCGGCAGGTTCTGAAATTAAAGCTGATATATTTGAGGCAGGTCAGATCGTTGATGTGACCGGTACTTTAATAGGTAAAGGCTTCCAGGGTGGTATTAAGCGTCATAATTTTCACCGCCAGGATATGACTCACGGTAACTCGATCTCTCACCGTTCAAATGGTTCAATTGGTCAGAACCAGACTCCAGGTCGCGTATTTAAAGGTAAGAAGATGTCTGGACATATGGGTGCTGCAAAAAGCACAATCCAGAACATAGAGATAGTACGTGTCGATGTTGATAAAAATCTGATTTTAGTTCGAGGTGGTATACCTGGTTCTAAAAATGCAGACGTTATCATTAAGCCTGCTGTTAAAATGCAATCTGCAGGCAAAGAGTAAGAGGATATTTAAATGGAACTGAATTTAACAACAGCTTCAGGTAATGCCTCTAAAAAGACGGTAGAAGTATCTGAAGAAACATTCAATAAAGATTTCAATGAAGCATTGATTCATCAAGTGGTTACCGCTTATATTGCTGGTACTCGTGCTGGAACTAAAGCTCAAAAAAATCGCTCTGAAGTAAGCGGTGGTGGTGCAAAACCATGGCGTCAAAAAGGGACGGGACGTGCTCGCTCTGGTACTATCCGCAGCCCAATCTGGCGTAGTGGTGGTACAACATTTGCTGCCAGTAATCGTGACTTTTCACAAAAAGTAAACCGTAAGATGTATCGTAGTGCGATGACATCAATTGTTTCTGAACTTGTTCGCCAGGAGCGTTTGGTTGTATTGTCTGATCTGAAAATGGACGGACCTAAGACCAAAGAACTGGCTGACCAACTGAAAACTTTAGGTTGTGAAAACGCATTAATCGTGACTCAGGATTTTGATCAAAATATTTATCTTTCATCAAGAAATCTGATAAACATAGAATACACTGATGCACAGCATATCAATCCAGTTAATCTGGTTCGCTACAATAAAGTGATTATGACCGCTGATGCAGTTAAGAAAGTTGAGGAGATGCTCAAATGAATCAGGAACGTATCTTCAACGTATTAATAGCACCGCATGTCTCTGAAAAAAGTGCATTAAATGCTGAATACAATAATCAATATGTATTTAAAGTAGCAATTGATGCAAAAAAACCAGAAATTAAAAAAGCGGTTGAAAGTGTTTTTGATGTAAAAGTATCAAAAGTACAAACAAGTGTTGCAAAAGGTAAAGCAAAACGTTTTGGCCAGAAACTGGGCCGTCGTAAAGACTGGAAAAAAGCGTATGTAACCTTAGCAGAAGGTTCAACCATTGAAATGATGTCGGGCGAATAGCCGGGCTAAAGTTGAGGTAAACAGAAATGGCTGTAATTAAAAGCAAACCAACTTCAGCAGGGCGTCGTTTTGTAGTTCGCATTCAAACCGAAGGCCTGCATAAAGGCTCAGGACATGCGCCTTTGCTAGCTAAGAAGTCAAAATCAGGTGGTCGTAACAATAATGGTCGTATTACTACGCGTCATATTGGTGGTGGTCACAAGCAACATTACCGTGTTGTTGATTTTAAACGAAATAAAGATGATATCCCGGGTAAAGTAGAACGTCTGGAATATGATCCAAATAGAACGGCTCACCTGGCATTAGTATTATATGCCGATGGAGAACGTCGTTATATTATTGCACCTAAAGGCGTATCAGAAGGTACTCCGATCATGTCAGGTGCAGAGTGTGACATCAAACCAGGAAATGCCATGCAGTTGCGTGATATTCCCGTTGGTTCGACCGTGCATTGTATTGAAATGAAACCGGGCAAAGGTGCGCAAATTGCACGTAGTGCCGGTACTTCAGCACAATTGGTCGCCCGTGAAGGTTCATATGTATCTGTGCGTTTACGTTCAGGTGAAATGCGCAAGATTCACATTGATTGTAAAGCAACAATTGGTGAAGTCAGTAACTCAGAACATAGTCTACGTAAACTCGGTAAAGCGGGTGCGACACGTTGGAGAGGTATTCGTCCAACAGTTCGTGGTGTTGCTATGAACCCGGTTGATCACCCACATGGTGGTGGTGAAGGTCGTACATCAGGAGGCCGTCATCCGGTTTCTCCATGGGGTACTCCTACTAAGGGTTATAAGACACGTAGTAATAAACGTACTGATAAGTTTATTGTACGTCGTCGTAACAAAAAATAATCGTTATTAAGGAGTATTAATAGTGCCACGTTCAATTAAAAAAGGTCCATTTATTGATGGACACTTAATGAAAAAGGTACACACTGCTGTTGAGAACAACGATCGTAAGCCGGTTAAAACCTGGTCACGTCGTTCAATGGTCATGCCCGAAATGGTTGGCTTGACAATCGCTGTTCATAATGGTCGTCAACATGTACCAGTATTAATTAATGAAAACATGGTTGGTCACAAACTAGGTGAAATGGTTCCTACCAGAACCTACAGAGGCCACGTTGCAGACAAGAAGGTAAGGTAAGCATTATGGAAGTTTCAGCAAAATTAAGAAATGCTATGATTTCTGCTCAAAAAATGCGCCTTGTAGCCGATCAGGTTCGCAATAAACCAGTAGAAGCAGCACTCGATCTATTAGCATACAGTCCTAAAAAAGCTGCAGTTATTATCAAGAAAGTGCTTGAATCAGCTATTGCAAACGCTGAGCACAATGAAGGTGCAGATATTGATGAGCTTAAAGTTTCAACAATATTTGTAGACGAAGGGCCAACATACAAACGTATGCAGCCTCGTGCAAAGGGTCGTGGTAATAGAATTTTAAAACGCACCAGTCACGTTGTCGTGAAAGTTAGCGATAGATAATAGCGGAGCAGAATAATGGGACAGAAAGTACACCCAATTGGCATTCGCCTGGGAATAATCAAGGATTGGACATCTAAATGGTACGCCAATTCTAAAGACTATGCCGATTTTTTGAATAAAGACATCGAAGTAAGAGCTTTCTTAAATAAGAAGTTAGCGCATGCTTCAGTGAGTCGAATTCAAATTGATCGTCCAGCACACAATGCACGAATTACTATTCACACAGCCCGTCCAGGTATCGTGATTGGTAAAAAAGGTGAAGATATTGAGAAGTTAAAGGCTGAAGTTGCCCAGATGATGGGAATTCCAGTACATATCAATATTGAAGAAATACGCAAGCCTGAAGTCGATGCGACTCTTGTTGCGCAAAGTGTTGCACAACAACTCGAGCGTCGTATCATGTTCCGTCGTGCTATGAAACGTTCAGTAACAAACGCGATGCGTTTAGGCGCTGAAGGAATCAAGATCAACGTTTCTGGTCGTTTGAACGGCGCAGAAATCGCACGTGCTGAATGGTATCGTGAAGGCCGAGTTCCTTTACATACATTCCGTGCTGATATTGATTATGGCACTGCAGAAGCGAATACTACTTACGGCATCATCGGTGTCAAAGTATGGATATTCAAAGGTGAGATACTGGATACTGAATCAATGATGAAGGAAAAATTACTTTCCAAAAAATCAGCTGACAGTAAGTAAATACTTTTAATAGTATAAGAACAGTAACTTATCCGGAACAAACAAGATAGGGTTAGACAATGCTTCAACCAAAAAGAACAAAATTCCGTAAACAGATGAAAGGCCGCAATCGCGGGCTTGCTGCTAAAGGAAATAAAGTGAGTTTTGGCGAATACGGTCTAAAATCTATGTCGCGCGGTCGTTTGACCGCTCGTCAGATTGAAGCCGCACGTCGTGCAATGACTCGTCATATTAAACGTGGTGGTAAAATTTGGATTCGTGTCTTTCCAGACAAGCCGATTTCAAAGAAACCACTTGAAGTAAGACAAGGTAAAGGTAAAGGCAGCGTGGAATATTGGGTTGCACAAATCCAGCCAGGCTCAATGCTATATGAAATGGAAGGTGTCACTGAAGAGTTGGCACGTGAAGCATTTGCACTAGCGGACGCTAAACTTCCTTGTGCTACAACATTTGTTAAGCGTACGGTGATGTAAATGAGCAATGAAAATAAATTGAAAGCAAATGATTTGCAAGCTAAGTCACCGGAAGAGCTGACTGAAACTTTGCATGAATTGCGTAAAGAACAGTTTAATCTACGAATGGGACAAGGTAGCGGACAGCAGGTTAAGCCTCACCTTTTCAAATTGGTTAGACGTAATATTGCACGTGTAAAAACCGTTCTAAGTTCAAAGTAACCAGTATTAATCGAGATCGAGAAAATGAGCGAAGATAATAAACAAAGAACGGTAAGTGGCGTAGTTCTAAGTGATAAAATGGACAAAACCGCAACCGTAATGATTGAACGTAAAGTTAAACATCCGCTTTATGGTAAATATATAAAGCGTTCAACTAAACTACATGTTCATGATGAAAATAACGAGTGTGGTATTGGTGATACCGTCAGTATTGCTGAATGTCGTCCAATGTCTAAGACTAAGTCCTGGACACTTGTTGAAGTTGTCAATAAAGCCGGTTAATAATTACTGTATTAATAGTACAGGATTGAAATAACACGGAAGCGCTGTAAAGATAAGCACTGTACAATTTTTCTGTACAAGTCAGAAGAGGCCATGCTATAATGTCTGGCTTTCTTGGCTATGCTTATACTTATTTTTATAAGATAGCGCCGAATTAGCATTGTTTGGAGATTAACAATGATTCAGATGCAAACGGTACTTGATGTTGCCGATAATAGTGGTGCACGAAGAATCCAATGTATTAAGGTTCTTGGTGGTTCTCACAGAAGATATGCCCGTGTGGGTGATATCATCAAATGTAGCATCAAAGAAGCTATACCTAGAGGTAAAGTGAAGAAAGGTGATGTATACAATGCAGTTGTCGTTCGTACAACTAAAGGTGTTCGTCGTCCAGATGGTTCTTTGATTCGTTTTGATGGAAATGCAGCAGTTTTGCTGAATGCTTCACATCAACCAATTGGTACTCGGATCTTTGGTCCTGTTACCCGTGAACTACGTAATGAAAAGTTCATGAAAATTATTTCATTGGCGCCAGAAGTTCTTTAGAAATTACAAATTATTGTAGATAATAAAGAAAACAAAGTGCACTTTAATAATGATATCACCTGATTATAATCAATCGTTTATAATTTGGGAGTGATCACTATTAAAAAGACGTAAGAGAGAAAGTGATGCGTAAGTTAAGAACAGGTGATGAAGTTATTGTTATCGCCGGAAAAGATAAAGGTAAGCGCGGTCAAATTGACACGTTTGTTGGAGAAACCAAGGTTGTAATACCTAATGTTAATCTCGCCAAAAAACATGTTAAGGCAAACCCAAATGCCGGAGAAACTGGGGGAATTGTTGAAAAAGCAATGCCTTTAGATATTTCTAATGTAGCAATTTTTAACGCTGCAACTGGTAAAGCTGACCGAGTTGGTTTTAAGTTTCTGGAAGACGGAAAAAAAGTCCGTTTTTACAAGTCAAATAGCGAAGTAATAGCATAAACTTTTTTAGTAAAATGCATTATAGGCTGTTAACTCATATCAGATGCTTAAAAAATTACTCTTATTAATAAGAGAAGTAGGACAAGTTCAAAATGGCAACTTTACAAACGTTATATAAAGATACAATTGTAGCTCAGCTACAGAAGGAATTTAGTTACAAAAGTGTAATGGAAGTTCCAAGAATCACCAAAATCACCCTGAATATGGGCCTTGGTGAAGCAATTGGCGATAAAAAAATCATCGAACATGCTGTTGGTGATATGACTAAGATTTCAGGTCAAAAGCCGGTTGTTACTAAAGCAAGAAAATCAATCGCGGCCTTTAAAATCCGTGATGACTATCCAATTGGCTGCAAAGTTACTCTACGTAGAGAAAAAATGTATGAGTTTCTTGAGCGATTGATTAGTATTTCAATTCCTCGTATTCGTGATTTTCGTGGTTTAAACCCAAAATCATTTGATGGTCGTGGTAATTATAGTATGGGTGTTAAAGAGCAAATAATCTTCCCAGAAATTGACTATGACAAAATTGACAAATTACGCGGTATGGATATCACTATTACCACAACTGCAAAAACCAATGATGAAGCAAAAGCTTTGTTGAAAGCATTTAGCTTTCCATTGAAATCAGAGGCGAAAGGATAGTCAAATGGCAAAACAATCAATGATTCAACGCGAACTAAAACGCGAAAAAATGGTTGCTAAATATGCTGCTAAAAGAGCTGCATTAAAAGCGGCTATGTCGGATCCCAAGGCATCTTATGAAGAGCAAATGGAAGCGCGTGAGAAATTTAACGCACTGCCAAGAAATGCTTCTCCTGTACGTCTGCGTAACCGCTGTCGTATTACTGGTCGCCCACATGGTTTTTTCCGTAAGTTTGGTATGTCAAGAAACAAACTACGCGAACATACAATGAATGGTGATGTACCTGGTCTGCGTAAAGGCAGCTGGTAAACAGAAGGAATTAGGAGAAAGTTATGAGCATGAGTGATCCAATTGCAGATATGCTAACTCGTATTAGAAACGCATTAGCTGCAAACAAAGTAAACGTATCTATGCCTTCATCTAAAGTGAAGGTTGCTATCGCTAAAGTACTAGAAGAAGAAGGCTTCCTTCTTTCTCATAAAGTCAGCGAAGGCACAAAGCCAGTTCTAACAATTGACCTTAAATATTTTCAAGGTAAGCCTGTTATTGAATTGATAAAAAGAGCCAGCAGACCCGGTCTTAGACAATATAAATCAGCCAACGATACTCCAACTGTATGGGATGGGTTAGGTGTTTCAATTGTCTCTACCTCAAAAGGTATTATGACTAATACTGCAGCTAAAAATATTGGACAAGGTGGCGAAGTATTGTGTTATGTAGCGTAGTAGCTCTTTATTTATTGTAGAGGCTACGTATGAGGAAACTGGAACTTGGTTTTTGTCAACTTAAGTTGCAAACACAAAATAAGTTTTAAGTCCTCTTAATATCTAACCAAGAATTATGACACTAGTAAGGTGAATATATGTCTAGAGTAACAAAACCGGTCGCTATTCCTTCCGGTATAGAAATTTCCCAGAATGGGCAAGAAATTTCAGTTAAAGGTAGTAAAGGTCAACTGCAAATGAATCTTAATTCTGCAGTAACAATGACTTTAGAAGATGGTAATGCCAGTTTTGCACCTGTCAACACAAGTGATAAAAATAGTGACGCAATCATTGGAACGATGAAGTCAATTGTCACTAACATGATGAAAGGTGTATCCGAAGGTTTTGAAAAAAAACTGACCTTAATTGGTGTTGGTTATAGAGCTAAGGCACAGGGTAACAAGGTTGATTTAAGCCTGGGTTTCTCGCATCCTGTCGAACACGAATTACCAGAAGGTATTACAGCTGAGACTCCAAGTCAGACAGAAATTATTATCAGAGGAATTGACAAACAAAAAGTAGGTCAAGTCGCTGCTGATATCCGTGCTTATCGTCCACCTGAGCCCTATAAAGGTAAAGGTGTTCGATATACTGATGAGTATGTTGTTCGTAAAGAAGCTAAGAAGAAGTAATACTGATAGAGGCTGATGTGATGGATAAGAAACAAAAACGTTTACGTCGCTCTCGTAGAGCACGTGCAAAGATACAAGAGTTAGCGGTTAACCGTCTGACAATTCATAAAACACCAAGACATATATATGCTCAAGTAATTGCGCCTAATGGTTCTGAAGTTATAGCTGCTGTTAATACAGCACAAAGTGCTATCAAATCAGACATTAAATATACTGGTAATTGTGATGCAGCAAAGGCAGTTGGTAAAGCCATTGCTGAAAAAGCAAAAGAAGCAGGTATAACAAAAGTCGCGTTCGATAGAAGTGGTTTTAAATACCATGGACGTGTCAAGTCACTGGCTGATGCAGCTCGTGAAAATGGTCTGGAATTTTAAGGGTAATATCATGGCTGGAAAGAACCAAGCAAAAGAAAAAGCACAAGACGATTTGATTGAAAAGTTAATTAATGTCAATCGTGTTGCTAAAGTTGTTAAAGGTGGTCGTGTATTCGGTTTCGCGGCGCTGACAGTTGTCGGTGATGGAAATGGCCGAGTGGGCTTTGGTCGTGGTAAGGCAAAAGAAGTGCCGGCTGCGATTCAAAAAGCGATGGAAAATGCGCGCCGCAACCTGGTTAAAGTGCCTGTTAAAGACGGTACACTACAATATGGATTATACGGTGTTGAAGGTGCAGCAAGGGTTTATATGAAACCCGCATCTGAAGGTACTGGTATTATTGCAGGTGGTGCAATGCGTGCTGTATTTGAAGCTGTCGGTATCCGAAATGTACTGGCTAAATGTATTGGTACACAAAATCCTATTAATGTTGTTCGTGCAACAATTACTGGTTTGTCTCAAATGCGTTCACCAGAGTTTATCGCTGCAAAACGTGGTAAAACTGTTGAAGAAATCAACGGCTAATCCTTTTAGTTACAATAGGTAGTTAATATGTCAAAAACAATTAAAATTACTCAAACTAAGAGTATTAATGGTCGACTAAAAGCACATAAAGCCTGTGTTGCCGGTCTTGGCCTAAGAAGAATAAACCATTCTGTTGAAGTTATCGATACCCCTGAAAATCGTGGTATGATCAACAAGGTTTCCTATTTATTAAGAATTGAGGAATAAGATCATGCATCTTAATTCGCTAAAACCCGCAGATGGGTCAAACAAAGCTGGAAAACGTGTTGGCCGTGGAATTGGTTCAGGCACAGGTAAAACCTGTGGCCGTGGACACAAAGGTCAAAAGTCTCGTACTGGCGGTACTGTAATGGTTGGTTTTGAAGGTGGTCAGATGCCACTGCAAAAACGTTTACCTAAAGTAGGTTTTTCATCGAGAGTCAGTATTACCACTGACCAAATACGTTTACATGAACTTAATCGTTTTGATGATGTTGTTGATCTTGATTCGTTAAAGAAAGCTAATCTCGTCACCAAGAATATCAAACGTGTAAAAGTTTTTGCTTCAGGTGAACTCACTAAGGCTGTTACTCTGAAAGGAATATCAGTCACAAAAGGTGCCCGTGCAGCGATAGAAGCTGCCGGTGGTAAAATAGAAGAATAAGGACGATTCGTGGCAGCATCAGCAGCTCAATTGGCCAGTTCATTAGGAGGCGGTAAACTCTCTGAGTTAAAAAACCGCCTCCTTTTTGTTCTAGGTGCATTATTAGTTTTTCGTATTGGAACCTATATACCGGTTCCAGGTATTAATCCTGACGCACTTGCAGCTCTATTCGATCAGCAACGTGATTCAATCCTGGGCATGTTTAACATGTTCTCAGGTGGTGCTTTGGAAAGACTTTCTGTCTTTGCGCTCGGAATAATGCCGTATATTTCAGCATCCATTATTATTCAATTGATGACCAAGGTAATCCCAACCCTTGAGCAATTGAGTAAAGAAGGCCAGGCTGGTAAACGAAAAATTACACAGTATACGCGTATTAGTACCGTTGCATTGGCGACATTCCAGGCGCTAGGTGTTGCGATTACACTGGAAAGCCAGACCGCTGGAGCAACCAATGTTGTTGTTGACCCGGGTTTGATTTTCAGAATTTCTACAGTTGCTACACTGGTTACTGGAACAATGTTCCTAATGTGGTTAGGGGAACAAATTACAGAGCGTGGTATTGGCAATGGTATCTCACTGATCATCTTTGCAGGTATTGTTGCGGGTTTACCGAGTGCCCTGGGTGGGACATTTTCTTTACAAAGTGAAGGAACAATTTCATCAGGTGTACTATTACTGTTAATTATGATCATCATTGCAGTGACAGCCTTCGTTGTTTTTGTTGAGCGAGCACAAAGACGTATCACCGTC
This sequence comes from gamma proteobacterium symbiont of Bathyaustriella thionipta, assembly GCA_025656775.1. Lineage (GTDB taxonomy): Bacteria > Pseudomonadota > Gammaproteobacteria > GRL18 > GRL18 > GRL18. Next base: position 9,199 of record JAHXHI010000120.1, on the reverse strand, counting down.
AATTATGCTAAACGTCAACAAGGTAAAAAAATGTATGCCGCTCAGTCATCTCACTTACCTTTAAAAGTAAATATGGCAGGTGTTATTCCACCAATTTTTGCATCAAGTATTATCTTGTTTCCTGCAACAATCGGTAAACTTTTTGCTAACTCAGAAGGTATGGGCTGGATGCAGACCATGGCAGATGCGATTTCTCCGGGTCAACCACTGTATGTATTATTTTATGCTCTTGGTATTTTCTTCTTTTGCTTTTTTTATACCGCAATTATGTTCAACCCAAGAGAAACTGCAGACAATTTAAAAAAATCGGGTGCGTTTATCCCAGGAATAAGACCGGGAGAAAATACTTCCCGTTTTATTGACGCGATAATGAGTCGCCTGACACTGATTGGTGCGGTTTATATCACTGGTGTTTGTTTATTACCAGAATTTCTTATTCTAAACTGGAACGTTCCATTTTATTTTGGTGGGACATCCTTATTAATTATTGTTGTTGTTACTATGGACTTTATGGCTCAAATTCAAACTTACATCATGTCACATCAGTATGAAGGCTTGATGAAGAAAGCAAATTTGAAGAGTACTAAAAAGTAACTATTAATTAATAAAAATTACGAATTTTATTTTTAGAGGTGTAACATGAAAGTACGTGCTTCAGTAAAAAAGATTTGCAGAAATTGCAAAATTATTAAGCGTAAAGGTGTTGTACGTGTCATCTGTTCAGATGGTCGTCACAAACAACGCCAGGGCTAACGCCTTAGCTTGAAATTGAATTGATTTTTAACAATCAATTCCCAAAGAAATCCTGTGTAAAATATTGACAGGGAAAATAAGAGCGCGTATAATTACGCGCTCTTTGTATTACTATTAGATTGATGGGAGAGCCTTTATGGCCCGTATTGCTGGTGTAAATGTTCCAGATAGAAAACATGCAGTTATTGCACTAACATCGATTTATGGAATTGGAAGAACCCGTTCAGCTAAAATTTTAGAGAAAGCCGGCATTGCTGCGGATACTAAAATTGAAGCTTTATCAGAAGAGCAGCTTGATTCAGTTCGTGCTCTGATTGGTGAATTTAGTGTTGAAGGTGATCTAAGACGTGAAACGTCAATGAACATCAAGCGTCTAATGGATATGGGTTGCTACCGTGGTATCAGACATCGTAGAAGTCTGCCTCTACGTGGTCAGCGTACTAAAACCAATGCAAGAACTCGTAAAGGCCCAAGAAAGCCAATTCGTAAATAAGCATTGTAACGATTCTTTAAATCAGTTAGTAAAACAATTTGTTTAAACAAGTTGTAACGATAAGCTTCAAAATAACACGAACTGTTTGTTATTAAAGCTGCCACATAAATAAGAATAATTATTTATGTTCAGATGCTTTAATAAGATTCAATTTAGAAATTAAATGTAGGTACACTATGGCTAAACCAAGTCGTTCACGTAAAAAAGTAAAACGTACGGTTGTTGATGGAATTGCGCATATACATGCTTCCTTCAATAATACTATTATCACCATCACTGATCGTCAGGGTAATGCTCTGTCCTGGGCCACAGCGGGTGGTTCTGGTTTCCGTGGTTCAAGAAAAAGTACACCTTTCGCTGCACAGGTTGCTGCTGAAAGAGCGGGTAAAATTACCCTTGAAATGGGTATGAAAAATCTTGATGTGAATGTAAAAGGTCCTGGTCCTGGTCGTGAATCTGCAGTTCGTGCCTTCAATGCTCTAGGTTATAAAATTAACAGCATCACTGATGTGACTCCCATTCCACATAATGGTTGTCGTCCATCTAAGAAGCGTCGCGTATAAACCTATTAGTTGTTGTGAGTAGTAAGTCTATTGACAAACAGCAAGAGATGAGAAGGAAATAAATAATGGCAAGATATATTGGACCAACGTGTAAATTATCACGTCGTGAAAAAACAGATTTAGGTCTTAAAAGCGGCCTGCGTTCACTCGATAGCAAATGTAATATGGAACAACCACCCGGTGTACATGGTGCAGGACGTGGTCGTTTAAGTGAATTTGGACTTCAGTTGCGTGAAAAGCAGAAAGTCAGAAGAATTTATGGTGTTCTGGAAAAGCAATTCAGAAACTATTATAAGAAAGCTTCAGGTCAAAAAGGTGCAACAGGTGAGAATCTGTTAAAACTATTGGAACAGCGCCTGGACAATGTTGTTTATCGCATGGGCTTTGGTTCAACTCGAGCAGAAGCTAGACAGCTTGTTGGCCATAAAGCGATTATGGTAAATGGACAAACAGTTAATGTTGCGTCATTCACCTGTAATGCGGGTGATGTGATTACAATTCGTGAGAAAGCAAAGAAACAACAGCGTATTAAAGATGCTTTAGAATTGTGTAAACAACGTGAACCAAGTGAGTGGATTACTGTTGACGAAAAATCAATGGAAGGCACATTTAAATCAGTTCCAGAACGTACTGATCTTCCCACTGAAATTCAAGAAAACCTAATTGTGGAATTATATTCTAAATAATTTCATCTTTTTGAAAAGCAATTATTTCTTATTATCGTTATTAATGATTGATAAGAAATAAATGCTTTGACATTATAACAAACATAATATGTTATGAGGACACTTCATGCAGGACTCTGTATCTCAGTTTCTTAGACCTAAACTGGTTGATGTACAACAATATTCAGAAAATCATGCGAAAGTTGTTCTGGAACCTCTGGAAAGAGGCTTTGGACACACTTTAGGTAACTCATTACGCCGCATTTTACTTTCTTCAATGACTGGCGCCTGCATCTATGAAGCAGAAATAGATGGTGTTTTACATGAATATTCTAGTATTGAGGGAGTTCAGGAAGATGTTATTGAAATTCTGCTCAACCTTAAAGGTGTTTCAATTATTCTGAATAATCGTGACGATGTTGAACTTTCATTAAACAAGAAAGGTCCTGGTATTGTTACCGCTGGTGATATTGCACTTGATCATGATGTTGAAATTATTAATCCTGATCATGTCATCTGTAATCTTTCCAGTGATGCTGAAATTTCTATGAAATTACGCATTAACAAAGGTATTGGTTATCAGCCCTCTAACACTCGTGGTAATTCAGAAGATTCTGATACCGTTATTGGTCGTTTGCAATTAGATGCCAGCTATAGCCCAGTTTTAAAAGTTTCTTATGCGGTAGAAAATGCACGTGTTGAACAACGTACAAATCTTGATAAGTTAATTATTGATTTAGAAACAAATGGAACGATTGATCCTGAAGAAGCCATCAAACATGCGGCTACAATTCTATCTGATCAATTATCATCATTTGTTAATCTGAATGTACGTGAAGCTGAAGCACCGGAAGAAAAAGAGCCAGAAATCGATCCTATTTTATTGCGTCCTATTGATGATCTGGAACTTACTGTTCGTTCAGCAAATTGTTTGAAAGCCGAACAAATCTACTTTATTGGTGATTTGATTCAGCGTACTGAAGTTGAATTACTTAAGACCCCCAATTTAGGTAAGAAGTCTCTGACTGAAATCAAAGACGTACTCGCTTCCAAAGGATTAAGTCTTGGTATTAAATTAGAGAACTGGCCTCCCGCTATTCTTAAAGATAGTACAAAGCTTTGAGTTAAGTTCTAAAAACAACATAGATTAAATCTACATTAGTAGTATTTGCAGTCACTTTTATTCAGTAGCAGTGTTTGTCTACTGGGTGCTGTGAATTAGATAAGGTATTTATTATGCGCCATCGTCAAAGTGGACGTCAACTGGGTCGAAATAGCTCACATCGTAAAGCGATGTTTAAAAATATGGCTGTTTCCTTATTGCGTCATGAAATTATCAGAACGACTTTACCAAAAGCAAAAGAACTACGTCGTGTAGTTGAGCCTTTGATTACCCGTGGTAAGCAGGATTCTGTCGCTAACCGTCGTATTATTTTTGCTCGTACTCGTGATAGTGAAGTGACGGCGAAGTTATTTACCGAAATTGGTCCAAGATATCAGGATCGTCCAGGTGGTTATATTCGAATTCTTAAGTGTGGCTTCCGTAAAGGTGACCGTGCACCCATGGCATATGTTGAATTGGTTGATCGTCCTGTTATCGAAGATGAAGATGAGGACGATATTGAGGAACTAGATGACTAGATTTTAAGTTTCACTGACTTAGTTAATCTTGCTCTAATAAAAAGACCGGTTTATACCGGTTTTTTTATGCCTGTTATGTGGCAAAAACAAGACAGTGATCTTTTATTTAAGATAGGCTCTAAGATATTCACCGGTATATGAATTTTTCTTTTTAACAAGTTTTTCTGGCGTAGTACAGGCAATTATTTCACCACCCTTATTTCCACCTTCAGGGCCAATATCAATCAACCAGTCTGCTGTTTTAATTACATCCAGATTGTGTTCGATAATAACCACGGTGTTACCATGATCTCTGAGTCTGAAAAGTACCTGGAGCAATTGCTTAATATCAAAAAAATGTAAGCCTGTGGTGGGCTCATCAAGAATATATAATGTTTTACCTGTATCACGCTTCGACAATTCTTTAGATAATTTGACCCTTTGTGCCTCACCACCGGAAAGTGTTGTCGCACTTTGCCCTAATTTTATATAGGATAAACCAACATCTAATAAGGTCTGTAATTTTCTTTTTAGTGCAGGAATTGCGCTAAAAAAATGATGCGCTTCTTCAATGGTCATATCCAGAATTTGATAAATGTTTTTTCCCTTGTATTTTATTTCTAATGTTTCACGGTTGTAGCGTTTCCCCTTACACACATCGCAGGGCACATAGATGTCAGGTAAAAAATGCATTTCAACCTTAATCACACCATCTCCCTGACAGGCTTCACAGCGTCCGCCTTTAACATTAAAACTGAAACGCCCTGGTGTGTAACCCCTGGAACGTGCTTCATTGGTTGCGGTAAATAAGTCGCGGATTGAAGTGAACAGTCCTGTATAGGTTGCAGGGTTTGAACGGGGAGTACGACCAATTGGACTTTGGTCGATATCAATTACTTTATCAAAGTGATCAATCCCTTCAATTGATTTAAACGGAGCAGGTGACGTATTAGCCCGATTAAGTTCACTTGCTGCATATTTGTAAAGTGTGTCATTAATTAAAGTTGATTTGCCGGAGCCAGATACGCCAGTTACCACGGTGAGCAGACCGACAGGTATGGTGACATTAACGCGCTTAAGGTTATTACCAGTGGCGCCTATAATTTTCAAAAGTCGACTGTAATCTACCTGGGTGCGTTGTTCTGGAACTGTTATGCCATCGGTGCCATTTAAAAACTGTGCGGTGATGGATTGTTTATTATTAATAATATCTTTGAGCTGACCTTGAGCGACTATTTCTCCGCCGTGAACACCGGCACCGGGGCCAATATCAACAATATAGTCAGCTGAGCGAATTGCGTCTTCATCATGTTCAACAACAATAACGGTGTTGCCCAGATCTCGTAAATAAGTGAGGGTGTTTAATAATCGTTGATTGTCTCTCTGGTGCAGACCTATTGAGGGCTCATCAAGAATATACATGACACCTACTAGTCCCGCGCCAATTTGACTTGCCAGACGGATGCGCTGAGCTTCACCACCAGATAACGTTTCAGCACTGCGATCTAATGTTAAATATTCAAGTCCGACATTAACCAGGAAATCTAATCTCTGGGATATTTCAATAATGATTTTTTTTGCAATTTCACCCCGCTTACCGGTTAATTTTAGTGACTCAAAGAAAAGTTGTGTTTCCCCAATTGATAATGAAGTCACTTCGGGCAGTGTCTTTTTATTAATGAAGACATTACGAGCTGAAAGATTTAACCGACTGCCATGGCATTCGGGGCAGGATTGAATGGTCTGATATTTACTTAATTCTTCGCGCACTACATTCGAGTCAGTCTCATGATAGCGCCTCTGCATATTATGAATAACCCCTTCAAAAGGTGCATTTCGAGTGGTCTTGCGTCCCTTGTCATTGATATAAACAAAATTGATTGTTTCATTATTATTACCGTATAAAATCATGGTCTGAATTTTTTTTGGTAATTGACTATAAGGTGTTTCAATATCAAAATTATAATGTTTTGCCAGAGAGGTGAGCATTTGAAAATAATAGGCATTACGACGATCCCAACCTCGAATGGCACCTGAAGTTAAGGATTGCTCAGATTGATGCACCACTTTAGCAGGATCAAAGAATTGCTTAACGCCTAACCCATCACAACTCGAACAGGCGCCAGCAGGATTATTAAAGGAAAATAATCGGGGTTCTAATTCAGTCAGACTATATCCGCACTCAGGACAGGCAAATTTTGCAGAAAAAGTCACATCTTTGTGACGGGTATCATCCATATATGCGATGCGTGCAATTCCACTTGATAATTCAAGGGCTGTTTCAAATGAGTCTGCAAGACGTTGTTTCAGATCAGGGCGCACTTTAAAGCGGTCGATAACGACTTCAATGGTATGTTTTTTGTGCAGTTCAAGTGCCGGAGGTTGATCTAATTCATAGAGTTCACCATCAATACGTGCCCGAATAAAGCCCTGAGCCCGGAGTTCATCAAAAAGTACGTGGTGTTCCCCTTTTCTTGCTTGAATGACAGGAGCAAGCAACATTAATTTACTGCCCTCGGGTAACTCCAGAGTCCTGTCTACCATTTGACTGACTGTTTGAGCATCTAGAGTAGTATGATGTTCAGGACAGCGAGGAGTGCCTACACGGGCGAATAAAAGACGTAAATAATCATAAATTTCTGTGACAGTCCCCACCGTAGAACGAGGATTATAAGAAGTTGATTTTTGTTCGATAGATATTGCCGGAGACAAGCCTTCAATATGATCAATATCCGGTTTTTCCATCATTGAGAGAAATTGTCGAGCATAACTTGATAAAGACTCAACATAACGTCGTTGACCTTCAGCATAAATGGTATCAAAAGCCAGCGATGATTTTCCTGATCCAGAAAGTCCAGTGATCACGATAAGTTTATCTCTGGGTAATTCGATATCTATATTTTTTAAGTTATGGGTACGTGCACCCTGAATTTTAATAGTGTCCATAAAAAAGTGTAACAAGCCTTGCTAAAAACTGATAATATACTGTCTTTCGTCTCGAAAGAACAATGATATCCCAGAAATTTTTATCCAACTATTATTACTGAATAAAAGAATAATGAGATAAATCTGAGTGAATTAATGAAACCGTATTGTAAATGAAAGAAAACGAAATAGACAAACTAAATCCCACTGAAAAACGTGCAGCCGCTTCACTTGCAAGTATCTACTCCCTGCGCATGCTTGGTCTGTTTATGATTTTTCCAGTGTTCTCACTCTATGGCCAGGAACTTGAAGGAAATACCCCATTCTTAATTGGTTTTGCGATTGGTGCTTATGGACTGACACAGGCGATTTTTCAAATTCCGTTTGGTATGCTGTCAGACAAGATTGGTCGAAAACCTGTTATTGTGATAGGGATGCTTATTTTTGCCATAGGCAGCGTTATTGCTGCCATGGCTGATTCAATTTATGGTGTGATTCTGGGGCGTATTATTCAGGGAAGCGGGGCCGTTGCCGCAGCTGTTATGGCGCTTGCTGCCGATCTGACTCGTGAAGAGCATCGCTTAAAGATTATGGCCACTATTGGTATGAGTATTGGCTTTGCTTTTGCTGTGGCAATGGTAGCAGGCTCTGTTTTGAATGAAGTGATTGGCGTGGATGGTATGTTCTGGCTGACTGCTGTTTTTGCACTGATGGGTGTTGTGGTTACTTTATTCTGGGTTCCTGATGCCCCTCGTTCATTTCATAGAGAAACAGAACCTGTTCCTGAACAATTTAAGTCAATTTTAAAAGATTATGAGTTATTGCGTCTCGATGCCGGTATTATGATTTTACATATGGTGCTGACGGCCACTTTCCTGGTGATTCCAATTGCTTTGGTCAATGAGCAATATGCCAACCTTCCATCTTCAGAGCATTGGAAAATCTATCTTCCTGTGATGATTCTGGCAATGGGTCTGATGATTCCCTTTATTATTATTGCTGAAAGTAAGCGACGGATGAAGGAAGTGTTTAATGGTGCTATCGTCGTTGTTGCACTTTGCGAATTAGGTTTTTGGGCATTTAATGATTCATTTTATGCCCTGGCATTTTTTATTCTGATCTTTTTTGCCGCCTTTAATGTGCTTGAAGCTTCTTTACCTTCACTGGTTGCTAAAATGTCACCAACGGAGGCAAAAGGAACCGCAATGGGAGTTTATAGTACCAGCCAGTTTTTAGGTGCATTTTTGGGTGGTGTAATTGGTGGAAAGTTATTGGGCTTATATGGTATAAATAGTGTTTTCCTATTTGCTATGCTGGTGACTATGGTATGGAGCATTATTGCTCTGACGATGAAAAGTCCTCGTTATCTGAGTACCTATGTTGTTAAACTAAGCTCAGTGACAACAAAAGATATTGCACATGTTACAGCAGAACTGACAAGGATATGCGGTGTTGCTGAAGCGGTAGTGATGCCTGAAGATGGTGCGGCTTATTTAAAAGTTGAACTGCATGCATTGGATAAAGTAAAACTGTATGAATTTTCTAAAAAATATTCACAAGAGGATGAATAATGGCTGGTGTAAATAAGGTAATTTTAGTAGGTAATCTCGGTAAAGATCCCGATGTAAGATATACGCCTGACGGCAAGGCTATCACCAATATTACATTGGCAACCTCCGAGTCATGGAAAGACAAAAATACCGGTCAGCGTCAGGAAAAAACCGAATGGCACCGAGTTGTTTTTTTTGGCGGACTGGCAAATATTGCGGGTGAATATCTTAAAAAAGGTTCAAAAGTCTATATAGAAGGTAAATTACAAACCAGAAAATGGCAGGATCAAAGTGGCCAGGATCGCTATACAACAGAAATTGTGGTTGATTTTGGCGGTACGATGCAAATGCTTGACAGTCGTACTGGCGGCGATACGGCTTTTGGTCAGAGTGGCGGTGCTCAATCCAACCAGAATTTTCAACAAAATCAAGCACCTCAGAAAAATCAGGCACCTCAGCAAAATCAGGCACCACAACAGCAACCGCAATCAGCACCAGCCAGCCAGCCGTTTGAAGATGAATTTGATGATGATATACCGTTCTAGTACCTAAACACATTAATTTTGACCGATTAACTTTTCATATGCCCGATTCAACTTACTTCGGGCACCATCCACATTAAACATCCAG
>JAHXHI010000343.1 GCA_025656775.1 gamma proteobacterium symbiont of Bathyaustriella thionipta | reverse complement strand
AAAAGATGAAATAGTTCAATTTATTATGCTTTTTTATTGAAAATATTTTTAACCTATTGATTTACATTGTAAAAGCATGATCCCGCCCTGAGGTAAAGATATCAATTCGACTGATTCTTTAACCAGATTTTGAGCGCTATACATGCTATCTTCCTTGCTTAGTTTTAATGTGCTGGCGTCATGCCGGTAAGATAAGAGAAAACGGTATTACTACAAACACTGTACAGATACTGCTTTAAGTGAAAAACAAGTTTTTTATATTGTCATCACCTATTTGAAATTCTTAATCAAAAAGAATACCACAACTTTAGTATAAATAGACACCTATAACAAGTTGCCATATTAATTGCTGCAATCTATTGGATAAGTATGTTTAAAATGCGAATTCTGCTACAATTGATTTTTTTTCAGACAGACCTTCTTTAAGATAATCCATGTTTTTTTCTGAACAACGCCAGCAGTTTTTTAAACCCCTGACCAGTAAATATCGAGAACAGGTTATCGAATGTCTGCGTCTGCTTTATGAGCGTCTTTATAGTGCTAATGCGGATTATGGGGAATCGCTGAGACGTAATCAAGTGATTGAAATCTATGAAGAAGCGCTGGCTCGTGCACCGACTATGGAAGCAGAGCAGGATAAAGCAGATGATGAAACAACGCCGCGTTTTAAGCAGCCAAGAGATTTGGCTAGCTGGATTTTAAATCTTTTGATTGACAATGGCTGGATTGAAAAACAGGTAGATCAGGTGACGTTTCAGTCCACTTATCCCTTTAGCCGAATGGGGCGATTATTTACTCAGGCACTGGTTGAAGCTAATCAGACGAAAGTAAGAACCCGTCATCGCAATACCCGAAATACACTCAATGCTCTGGATGCTTTTCTCAGTCGTGGCGAAGTACATGATCTCCTGGATGCTTATGAATATTCTGAACAGATTATTGCCGACTTTACTGATGTTATTGCCGAACTGGAAGAACGTAAGCGTGAGCTGGTGCGGGAAGTTGAAGCACAGGTTTTAGTACAACAGGCATCAGAACATTTTTTTGACTTTATGGAAAAGCGCTTTCAACCGGATTTATCCATACGTCTGTCTGCAGATAGTGTCGAAAAACACCGCGATCAAATTGAACAAACCATTGCTAAAATCCGTCGTAAACGCAAAGAATTTAAAAAACAGGCTGAAATACGCCTGAGACAGGTTGCACCGGAATTATTAGCCTCACCTGAACACTCCATTTTATGGCATATTCTGGATACCATCGAATTACGTATGCGTAAAGCCGCTGATACCATGCTCCCGGCTTTGCGTCGAGCATTGCAAGGCTTTACCAAGCGGGCAGATATCATTATTCGTCAAATTGCCTATCTTGGCGGGCAGAATCAGAGTGATGTACTGTCTGTGTGTGAGACATTAAAAAATCTGGATGAAGCAGAAACGAATACACGCCTGACACAAGCGGCTGCACAGATATCACCGATGAATCTGAGACTGATTGATCCACAGCAGGTGGTGCTGCCTGAGAGACGGCGCAAGCAAGTGGTGCAAACAGCAGTTGCTGATGAAGAGCAACTGGATGAAAATGCCCGACGTGATTTAGTGATCCAGCAATTACTGGATCAAGCTTTTTCAATACGAAATGATGATCTTAAGCAGTACTTATTGGAAAAACTGCAGCATACTTTGTTACCGGATAAGGCACAACAGGCACAGCCGATTAATACGGCTGACTTACCCATAAAAACAGCCGATGATTTATTAGCAATGGCACATGCTATCGAACTGGGTGCGGTGAATCAAATGAGCTTAGACTATTGTTTTCATGTTGAGCCAGTAGGAAAACAAAATAAAAATGACTATTTTGAACGCTTTGATGAATTTCATATATCGCTTAAAAAAATAATAGCGAATAAGCCTTAATAATAAACACAGAGAATAATGATTAAATGATTAGTGATTTATTTGCCGAACAACTGGAAAAAAACAACTATAATCTGAGTGAATTTTCAGAACTACTGATACGCCTGCTGGATTATGGTGTATTGTGCCGTGATGAAAGTCAGATTGAAGAACAGTTGTATGATCGTTTTATGCAACTAAAAAATCTGGTTGAAGATTATTTACAAATGATTGGTATTCGTCTTCAGCATGACGAACGCTTTCACTTTGTCCGTATTTTTCCACCAGGTGCACAGGTTCCTGGTTTACCGGATGAAGTCGATCAATCGTTTAACAGCGGATTTCGGCAGCGCCTGTCACAATTAGATATCGCCGTTATTCTGGTACTAAGAGCAGAATATGACAAATCATTACGTGAAGGTCAAATGGATGAGAATGGCTGCGTTATGATATCAATGGAAGCATTGAGTATCGGTATGCGTAATCTTCTCAATCGCACATTACCGGAAACCATTACTGAACGAAATCGTTTATTGTCTCGCTTGAAGCAACTGCGGTTAATTCACTTTAAGATGGATGAAGATGAAGAGCATGAAGACAGCTGGCTGAAAATACGCCCGACAATTACCAGTTTTGTCAGTGAGGAAGCATTGTCCATTTTATCAGGTGCTGAAGCTAATGAAACACAAATTGAAAACACCTCTAAAGAAAAAGCTGAATAAATAATACCATGTTTGCAAAAAAAGTGATTTTTATCAATTGGGGTAACGTCCCCTTACTGGATTTTGAATTCGGACCTATTAATTTGTTCTCAGGCGGCAATGGTTCTGGAAAAACCACCGCTGCTGATGGTATTCAAAGTATTATGACTGCGGCCCATGAGAATCTTTATAACTATAATCCAGGCCAGGATGAAACCACCCAGCGTGGCCGCAGAGGCAAGCAGGTCAGGACCTTAGCTTCTTATGTTCTGGGCTGTGATGATGGTAGTTATTCCCGTCCGTGGAATACCGATGGTTATTTAGTGGCTGTATTTCATCCCACGCAGGGTGAAACTGCAGAGCCGTTTTCAGCAATTATGGGGATTCGTGCTCATATTGATCAGGCCGGTCAGCAAAAACAGGCTCGGCAGGATGAATTAGGCTTTTTTATTCTTCAGGGAGAAATGCTTGAGCTGGATGACTTTATGCACCTTGATCCTCAACAACAGAAACATATCATTCCTATTACTGATATTCAGCATCAGCTCAAACAAAAATATGGTGCCAGTACTGTCGAGTATTATGCTAAAAAAAGGCCCTACCTGAGACGCCTGTATGCTGCACTAAGAGGAAAAGTAGATGCGGTCTCTGATAGAGAAGCCATGCATGCGGCCAAAACATTTTCTTCTTTTATGGCTTATAAACCAGTAAAAAGCATTAATGATTTTGTTGCTCGTGAAATATTAGAAAATAAAGACATGGGTGATGCCGTTCGTGATATTTCAGATTCAATGAAAACCATTCACGGCATGGAAGAAGATGCACGCTTTATTATGACCTCCATTGATTTACTCAATCAGACAGGGAATTATTGCCATAGCTATATTGATAGCTGGGTTGCTTTGATTGTTAATCATTATACAGAAGCCAGACGCCAGTCTCTGATCAATCAGAATCATTATTTAAACGCAAAGAAAGAACAGCAAAAAATTATAGAAAGTATTCATGATCATGAGAAAAAAATTATTATCACTGAAGATCGACGTAAGCAGGCACATCAGGAGATCGTATCCCTTGAAGCTCAACGCCAGGGGATTAAAGCGCTTAAAGATAAAGATGAGCTGTTAGCCACCATTGATCAACATAATGTTCAGCTATCAGAACAAAGTCGGCCTTTGCTGGAGCAAAATTTTTTATTGACTAAAAATACTGAAAGTACCATTGCTTTGTCTGCTGCATTGAAAAAAAGTAGTTTAGGCTTAGAAATTTCAGGATTTGATGACAAAGAATTACTTACTCAGATTAAAAAAGTCATTACACTGAAAGAAAAATCAGAAATCGATTTACACCGTCTTTTAGGCAGTGACTGGGTTGATATTTCTCCTTTGGAAAATCATCTTGATAATGCCTTGATTGCTGAACAGGAACATAATCGTTTAGCAATACTATTGCATAATAGTGATCATTCTATTGCTGGGAAAGTCACTGTAAATATAGGTAATGCCAATCATGGTGGTATGGGCAGCGTTAGTTTAAGAGATCAATTACAACAGCTGCTTACACGACAGGAAAACCAGCTGCAACAAAATTTGCATAAAATTCAGCAAAAGCAGCAGGAAGTTGATGCGCTGCATGCTCATAAAATTACCTATCCGCATTATGTTCAGGCAGCATTAAGCGCTATTGAACAACAATGTCCTGAAGCCGATCCCCGGGTATTATGTGATTATATTGAAATCCTGGAACCAGAATGGCAAATGGCTATTGAGGGCTATCTGGGCGGAGCACGTTATTCAATTCTTGTTGAAGAAGATTATGAAGCTCAGGCAATTCGTATTGTGCGTAATATGCCTGGCGGTAATCGTATTCGAGCCCGAGTCATTCAGGGTAGTCGGGCCAGAAAAGATATGCAGCGACTGGATGTTCGAAGTGATTCCATTGTTAATATTATGCAGTTTGAACATAAAACAGCAGAGTATTACTTGAAAGCCTCCTATGGTAATGTACTGAGAGTAGCTGATGCTGAAACCTTGCGGGCAACACCAAGAGGTATTACGCCAGATGGACTGGCTTCTGGCAGCTATAGTATGTGGCGTTGTGATCTCTCTGATGCCGAACTAGTCTTTGGTCAGGGAGCACGTGAACGAGCATTGATTGCCAAGCAGGCAGAGTTAAACTCTCAGCAGGACGAAGCGAATAAGCTGTATCAAACACAGCAAAATAATAAGCAAATATTTGCTCTGCTTGAACCGATAAAAATAGTGAATTATGTCAGTATTATTCATACCATGCTGGAACATCACAGACGCTTAAAACAGGCTGAAACAGCACTGGCGAATCTTGACCTGAGCAGTTTTGATTCGTTAGAACAAGAGTTAAATGAACGTAAAGCGGATTATGATAACTTTGATGTGCAGGGAAAAAATCTGATAAAAGATCTGGGTGGTCTTCAGGTTGAACAGAAAAAACAAAAAGAAAAAGTCAAAGAACTGGATGATGCACAGGATCAACTACAGGATGAATTAGAAAAGCAGGAAGAAAAACTGCAGAAAATCAGTGCCATTCAGATAGATTTTAATTCTGAAAAAGCATTGAATGAGGCTGATGAACGGGCGCAGCTGGCGGGCAATGAAATTGATTTTTCTGCCGAGCTAGAATTAGCTCGTGAGAGAATGAACAAAATAACAATCACTATTGAACAGTCTGTTATGGAACATAATCAGCACTGTAAAAATTATGATGCGATTGTTTATGATTCTGATGCTTATGCGCTGCATAGTCATGAGTTTTTTAAACGCGTTAATCAATTGCTGGGTGAAGTGGATGCCATCAAGAATCGTTTGAAAAATAATGTACTGGCTGAGAAACAAGAAAACCTTACCCGCTTAAAAGAAGACTTTAATACCGCATTTGTGACTAATTTATGTCATTCAATTTATCAGGCCATCAATGATGGTAAACGTATTCTCGATGATCTCAATGGCGAATTGGCACATCATCGCTTTGGTACCGATCAGGAAAGTTTTCGCTTCGCTTACAGCTGGGTGCCTGAATTCCGTGAATATGAGCGTTTCTTTAAAGAGGTCATTCAGCAGCCTAACCTGGGTGATGGCACCACTTTGTTCAATGCCGAACTATCAGAAAATGCGCAAAAAATTCGTGATAAGTTAATGACGATGCTGCTTGATGAAGATGAGCAAAAAGCAATGCGTGAACTCGAACGCATCAGTGATTATCGAAATTACCGAAATTACGAGATTTACAAAGAACCTGAAGGCAAGCAGCCAATTCCTTTGAGTCAATATGGTACAGGCTCTGGTGGTCAGCTGGAAACACCGGCCTATATTATTCGCTCAGCCGCCATTACCTCGGCATTTCGTTTTAATGAAGGTAACAGCCATCTGCGTATGGTCATGGTCGATGAAGCTTTTTCTAAAATGGATGAAGCACGCTCAAGAGAAGTGATTAATTATCTGACCAATACACTGGGCCTGCAACTCATCTTTATTATGCCTACCAGTAAATCGGGACCATTTATGGATCTTATCAGTAACCAGTTTGTCTTCAGCAAATGCCCTACTACCAAAAGCAGAGGAGAATTACAAACCCGCATGCTGGTGGATCGTAAAATATGTGATCAGGATAAACTGAAAGCACTATGGGCAAATCATCGTAAAACAATTCGACATCAGGCGATGTTAGACTTTATGGAAGAGATTTAAATTATGACAGTTAATGTATTTTTAGAGAAGCTGCAAAATAATCCAGACAATATTGAATTTACCGATACAATGGCCGTGATTGATGCACGTTATGATTTTACTGAAACCGAATTTAAAAATGGAGGCTTGTTAAATAAAGCTGGTGAAAATTCCGGTTCGTGTAAATTGTTTGCTTTTGCTCAATTACAACAGCTGTCAAAAGAACAAACCCTGGCGTGTTTTGGTGCTTATTATCGTAATGATGTGTTAAAAAATTCTGGTGGTACCGATCATCAGAATATACGTCACTTTATGACCCATTCCTGGTCTGGTATTACCTTTTCAGGTATGCCGTTGAAAGAAAAAGTCTAAACAATCTGAGGCCTTACAGAAGCTTAAGATAGAAGAATCAAATAAATTCAAATTAATCTGAACTTATCAAAAAAGCCATGGTCTCATTTATAGTGGTTCACAATTGTTGATGATAAAGTTAATTTCTTGTGGTCACTTCACTTAATCCCTTTTCTTTTTTTGCCCCGCCTTGAGCGGGGTTTTTTTATTCTGCTTGTTTTGATTCCAGAGCAAACCAATTGTCTAATACTTCCCTGGCTTCATCGACCCCTGTTTTATGCAAAGCAGAAAATAATTGTACGCTGGTACCGGGATACTCCGTGTTAAGAGTACGTCGTACTTTGAGTAAGATGTTTTGCGCTGCGCCACGTTTGAATTTATCAGCCTTGGTAAGCAGAATATGGGCAGACATATCGGCCTTTTGACACCATTGCAGCATCAGGCAGTCGTATTCTGTAAGGGGGCGGCGTACATCCATTATCATCATTACGCCTCTTAAAGAAGAACGTTCAATCAAATAACGCTCCAGAAGGACCTGCCAATGCTGTTTTACTTTAATGGGTACTTTGGCATAACCATAACCCGGCAGATCGACGAGATGACGTTCAGGATCAATAGAAAAATAATTGATCATCTGGGTTCGACCGGGGGTCTTGGAGGTCCGGCAGAGGCTTTTAATATCTGAAATAGTATTAATCGCACTGGACTTACCGGCATTAGAGCGGCCTGCAAAAGCGACTTCAATTGCATCATCTTGCGGTAATTGGCTCCAATTATTGACACTGAGTAGAAATTCAGCGGAACGATAATGATTAGGCTTGGCAGATGTATTATGCGACATATTAAGTTTTTGTTCAGCTAGATGATGATAAGGTGAGTTTGAAATCACATGATTATCGATCTGGGTTTTCAATGGGTATCATGTGCTTATATTCAACAGAATATTGGCGCAGATCAATATAATGGGCTATTTTAGCACTTTATTATGAACAAATGTTGGTCAAGAGGCCTCCTTTTGTGTAAAATAGCCCAAATTTTTTCGTATCATTTATAATTTCAGTATAAAACTGCTGGATAGTAGAGATACAAAATTCACACTATTTGGAGTAAAAAATGAAAAAAGGTATTAAGTTATTAGTTGCTGCTGCTTTTGTTGTTGGTTCTTCAGCTGCTTTTGCTGATGGTGCTGCTCTTTATAAAACTGCATGTTTTGCATGTCATGATGCTGGCGTTGCCGGTGCACCAAAATTTGCTGATAAAGCACTTTGGGCTCCACGTATAGCAACGGGTACCGATGCTATGGTTAAAACTGTAATCACTGGTAAAGGTGCTATGCCTCCAAATGGCGGTACTCAGATGACCGAAGCGCAAATTCGTGAAGTTGTTGAGTATATGGCTAACGCGGCTAAGTAATCGCGTTGCAAAACTGCTCTTAGAATGAAGTTACCCTGTCTCTTAAATGGGACTAAAGGGCAACTTCATACCAAAGTTTATAAAATCAAGATTTAGGTAAAACCATGAAAAAAATTGCTATTGCTGCTGCTTTAGTAGCAGGTTTAACAGGTGTAGTGCATGCGGCAGGTGATGCTGATGCTGGTAAGGCAAAAGCTGCAAGCTGTGTAGCATGCCATGGGGCTGACGGTAATTCACTGGCTGCCACACCAAACTTTCCTAACCTTGCAGGGCAAAGTGAAGCTTTTCTCTACAAGCAATTAAATGATTTTAAGGAAGGTAAACGAAAAGATCCTACCATGAACGCAATGGTCTTACCTCTTGATGATCAGGCAATGCAGGATGTTGCTGCATTTTTTGCCAGCCAGAAATTAAAACCGGGTGAAGCTGATCCTGCTTTGGTTGAAGCAGGAAAAGCAATCTATAAAGGTGGCATTGCAGAAATTGGTGTGCCAGCCTGTATGGCCTGTCATGGTCCTTCAGGTAGTGGTAATCCCGGTTCTGGTTTTCCTCAGTTAGCCAGTCAGAAAAATGTTTATACTGAAAAACAACTCAAAGATTTTCGTACTGCAGCACAAAATACGGGCAGCACACCTGTTGGCCGTAGCAATGATGCCAGTAAAATGATGCGTAATGCAGTTAAGCGCATGAGTGACCCGGAAATAAAAGCAGTTGCTTCATATATTCAGGGTTTACAGCCTTAAGGGCATGCTCAGCAATATTAGAACACCGCTTTTATCCTGATAAAAAATAGGGTTTTAATGTGACTGATTAGCTTTTATAATAAAAAAAGGGTGGTCTTTGACCACCCTTTTTTTTTGATAATCTATTAATACTTTTTGAGTTTGAATGTGAGCAACAAAAATAGCCCTGAGCAACAAGACAGCCCTGAGCAACAAAAGAGTCCTGAACAATCTGAAAATGCTTCAGAACAAGTTGAACGAAAGCGTGCCAATCGCAAAGAGCATGGTGTTTCTAAAGTATTACTAAGCTTTCTTGGTTCAATGGAGCTGGCCATTAGTTTATTTGTAGTTGTCGGTATTGCTTCAATTATTGGCACCATTCTACAGCAAAATCAGGCCTATAATAGCTATATTGTTAAATTCGGTCCTTTCTGGTTTGAAGTCTTTCGCTCTCTGGAGCTTTTTGATATCTACAGTTCCTGGTGGTTTGTGATTTTACTGGGCTTCTTACTGGTCTCAACTTCTGTTTGTATTTATCACTATGCGCCGTTTATGATCCGTGAATGGCGGCAGTTTCGTTTAAATGTATCATCAAAATCATTAAAACTCATGCATTCCTCAGGCTCCTGGTTAAGTCAAAATAGCCCGGAAGATACGGCACAAATTATTCAGGGAAAACTTGCCAATGGCGGTTATCAATCACGTCTGAAAAATGAACAGGGAACTATTACGATTGCCGCCAAAAAAGGGGCAGCAAATCGTCTGGGTTATATTTTTACGCATGGCGCTATTATCGTTATCTGTCTGAGTGCCTTATATGATGGTAACTTTAATTTGAAGCTTCGGGAAGTTGCTGGTCAGCTTAAGCCTGAAACTAAAGATTTATTTGCCTCGCAGGTGCCTGATATCAGTCGCCTTAAAGCAGATGAAAATCATGCCTTTCGCGGCAGTGCGAATGTTCCTGAAGGGAGTACTACAGGGCTGGTTTTTTTACAGATGCGCAATGGTTTTTTAGTTCAGGAGCTGCCCTTTACAATTACTTTGAATGACTTTCGTATCGAGCATTATGAATCAGGTATGCCAAAATCATTTGAGAGTGACATTATTATTGAAGATAAAGAGTCCGGTGAGCAGATCAGTAAAACCATCGCTGTGAACCATCCACTTATTTATAAGGATTTTGCAATTTATCAGGCTTCATTTGATGATGGTGGCTCTATTATGGATTTGCAGGCCTGGTCTTTAGAAAATGATATGCAAAAGATTATGCAGTTTAAGCAAGTAGTGGGTGAATCAAAAGTCATACCAACCAATAAAGGTGATATGAAGCTGGAGCTGGTTGAATTTAAGGCATCCAACGTCCAACCTGACCCAAAGGCTGAGGAAACAGGCCGTAAATTTAAAAATATGGGGCCCAGTTTAACTTTTCGCTTACGTGACAGTTCGGGACAGGCGAAAGAATTTATAAACTATATGCTTCCCGTTGCCCAGGAAGGCCGCAGTTTTTTCCTTAGTGGTGTTCGCAATAACACTTCCGAACCCTTTCGCTACCTGTTTATTCCAGCGGATGATGATATCAGTTTGAAACGCTTTTTTGATTTTCGCAGCTTGTTAAATAATCAACAGGAAATGCGGCGTATTGCTGAAAAAACAGCCAAACTTTCTTTGCAGTCAAGTAAAGCGCCTGATACTCAAATAGTCACTCAAATGGCTATTATTATGCAGCGTCTGGCTGAGTTATTTAATCAGGGGGGGGTTGATCGGGTAATGAATGATATTAATGAAAAAGTACCTGAAGATAAACGTCAAGATGTCATGGATTCTTATTTTAAAGTGCTGCAAACGATTCTGGGTACGGTATACCTTGAGGTATTACAGAAAGAGGGCGTTGATATCAGTAACAATATTACGCCGGTTCAGGAACAATATTACGATGATCTGGTCAATACTATGGGCATACTGGCAAATTATAATGCACCGTTCTTTTTACAGATAAAATCATTTGAGCACAAAGAAGCATCAGGCTTTCAAATCACTAAATCACCAGGTAAAGATCTGGTGTATCTTGGCTGTGTATTGCTCTGTATTGGTATTGTTCTGATGTTTTATGTGGCACACAAGCGTATCTGGATTATTATTGAGTCTGATACAGGAGCAGGTTCAATGATTATTGCTGCCGGTTCAGGTGATCGTCATCAAAAAGAGTTTGCACTGGAATTTCAGGCCTTATCACAGCTTTTGGATAAACAATTTTCTAAAAATTAGGTATTAATATATGTCAATGACAAGTCAGGATATGGAAAATATATTCGAAAAACAGAGTTTTTTGAGTAAGCTCAATCTGTTTGATTGGGGATGGGCCGTTCTTCTTCTATTATCGACGGGTTACGCCTGGCTGCAGTATGCATCATTAATGGATGTCTATGAAGTCGGTATTTTGTTTTTTACCAGTGTTTCTATTATTGCCTGGGGTTGGCTATGGAAGCCAGTTCGTCTCTATTCAATTTCAGTGGCATTATTAAGTCTTTTTGCGATATCGCTCTATGGCGATGATTTAGCATTGGGTGAGACTAATTTCTTTTTGAAATTTTTGATTTCCAGTAAATCAGCCATTATGTGGATGTCAGCACTTTATGTACTGGCTACCGTCGCCTATTTTATAGGCTTGTTTATCGGCTCTGAATTTAGCAATAAAACTGCTTCTGCAATGACCTGGTCAGCAACCGTAATGGGTTTAGTCGGCTTGCTGGTGCGTTGGCGTGAATCGTACTTGATTCATATTGATGTGGGTCATATTCCGGTGAGCAATTTATATGAAGTATTTATTTTATTTTCAATTATTACCGCATTGCTCTATCTTTATTATGAAGGTAAAAGTAAAACCTATAATATGGGCGGTTTTGTTTTATTAGTTATTAGTTCAGCGGTCGCATTTTTATTATGGTATGGCTTTGGTGCTCGTGGTGCCAGTGAGATCCAGCCTTTAGTGCCTGCGTTGCAAAGTTACTGGATGAAAATACATGTTCCCGCTAATTTTGTCGGTTATGGCGCTTTTGCTTTAGCTGCGATGTTAGGTGTTGCCTATCTTATTAAAGATTCAATGATGAGGCGGGGAAGAAACGGGGCAGTGATCAACCGCATTCCTGATCTGGATGTGATGGATGATGTGATGTATAAGTCCATTGCTCTGGGCTTTGCTTTTTTTACATTGGCGACTATTTTGGGCGCAATGTGGGCTGCTGAAGCATGGGGTGGTTACTGGTCATGGGATCCTAAAGAAACCTGGGCATTAATTGTCTGGTTAAATTATGCTGCATGGCTGCATTTAAGGCTCACAAAAGGCTGGCGTGGCCGTCCACTGGCATGGTGGGCTATTATTGGTTTATTTGTCACACTTTTTGCATTTATTGGTGTTAATATGTTTTTGTCCGGTTTACACTCTTATGGTGAGTTGTAAATACTCATAACGAACGACAGGCACTTGGTAAGTGATAGGAACTTTTTAGTCATAATTTGTTCTAAATTTGAATTAGCGGGAGTAATGATTCGAAAATGAACTCCAGCCGATGCTGTATTAGCTAAAAGCTATTGAGTATTTTAAAGCAATAATTATAGAAAAAAGGAAAGCAATATGCGCGCAATTGTTACATTATTAATGGTGCTGGGCTTGAGTGGTTTGGCCTGGGCTGATTACGATGAGGGGGTTGAATACGAGGTTCTGAAAAAAATTCAGCCAGCACCCACTGATGGTAAAGTTGAAGTCATTGAATTTTTCTCTTACGGTTGTCCTCATTGCTATCGTTTTGAGCCTTATATTGATAAATGGAAAGAAACCAAATCGGAGAATATTGAATTTATCCATGTTCCCGCCATTTTTAATAAAAACTGGGAATCACTGGCCACTTTATATTATACGGCAGAAGTACTGGGCGTACAGGACAAAATGCACAATGTGATTTTTGAAGCAATGCATGGAGAGGGCAAAAAATTACGTTCATTTGAAGATTTAAAGGCACTGTTTGAAAAAAATGGAGTGAGTAATGAAGCGCTTGAGAAGGCAATGAACTCATTTACAGTGGCCGCAAAAACACGTCGTGCAAAAACCATGACCGAAGCTTATGGCATCAAGTCAGTGCCTAATATTGTTGTACAGGGTAAATATCGTACCAATGGTACTTTGGCAGAAAGTCATGCGAATGTTTTTAAAGTCGTTGACTATCTGTCAGAAAAAATTGAAAAAGAAGCAAAACAATAAATTTTAACAGGACAATCAGTTATAAATTTAAAAAGCATAAGATTTTTCTTATGCTTTTTTTTTGCCTTAATTAAACTATAATCAAGGGAATACACTTCATCTTAGATATCGATTGAAATTATTTATGAATGATACTAGTTTAAAATGGAAACAAAAATATTACGATAGTCTTGATGAGCTTGAGCGTCGTGAAAAAAAATGGGAATCTCTGGAAGACTTGTTTAAACAGGCAATATCAAGGTTAACTATTGCTGCAGAAGGGAATAGTAAAAACCTGGATAATGATCTGGGACAGCTGCGTACCGCGATACGCAAAGGCAAAGATAATCAGGCTATTCAGCTGATTTTAGAAAGTGTTTCAAAAGAAATTGTCAAACTGGATAAAATGACAAAGGATAGCCCAAAAGGTGATGCCGGCTTTTTACTGAAAATAATAGAACAACTTCAACTGTCCGGAAAAGTAGAGAAAAAATCACGTAATTTAGTCAAACAGCTGAAATCGAAAACCCCTCCTGAACAAAAAAAATTAGTGGGTGATTTTACTGAATTATTGTCAGAGCTTGTGCAGCAAGCCATTTTAGACAATGAAGCTAATGGTAATGCACCAAGCGGTGGTTTTTTTAAAAATCTATTTTCAGGCCATAATAATAAACCCGCTCAAGCAATAGAACGCTCAGCAGATAAGGCCGCTCCGCAAGCTGAGGTGATGTTAGATGAGGTACTGCCTTCAGCGGAAAAAAGTGTTTCAAATGGTGACCAGACACGTGATAAAGATGAAGAGGATAGTCAGGCAGCAGAAAAGATTTTATTAAATCAAGAACAAATGACCAGCGTTGTTGCCACAGTACAAAATGTGCTTGAATCAATTATTGAAGGCCTTGATATAAATGAGGAAGCCAGAGAACAATTAAAAGACAAAATATTTGAAGTTAAACCGACCAAAGAAATCCATGTTTTACTGGACGACCTGCAAGATATACTTAAAGATTCAGGGCTTATTAATTGCTCGGATGACGAGTCGCTTAATTCTATTTTAGAACACAATGATTTATTGATTCGTCTTATCGAATTTTTACCGCTTGAAGAAGATGTTAAAGAAAAAGCAGAACAGTTAAAAGAAGATTTTTCTCATGGTGTCAGTACTGAGGAACTTCCTCAGGCGTTAAAGTCGATTGCTGAATTGATTAGTAAAATGCGTCACAATGTGCAGCGCGAACAAAAGGAATTTGAGAATTTTTTAAAGAAACTGACGGGACGATTAGAAGAAGTTGATAATTTCCTGCTACATAACCTTAAAGAAAATAAAAATTCATATCAAAGTGGTGTCGATTTAGACAATGCCGTAAAAGAACAGGTTAAAGATATTGGTCACACAGTTTCTTCTATTAATAACATTGAAGAAATGGAACAGGCGGTACAGTTACATCTGGATAAAATACTCAGCCATATTAATTCACATCGAAGTGAAGAAGATGAACGTGTTGCACGCGTTGAAAAACAAAATCAGGAATTATCGGCGCAATTAAAACAGCTTGAAGGCGAAAGCAGCAAACTGCGTCAGCAAGTGATAACTTCACAAAACAAGGCGTTGATTGATCCCCTGACCCAATTACCTAATCGAATGGCCTATGATGAACGACTCCGTCAGGAATTTGCCCGTTGGAAGCGCTATAATTCAACCTTGCTGATTATGGTTTGGGATATTGATTTTTTTAAACAAGTCAATGATAACTATGGCCATCAGGCTGGCGATAAAGTCTTAAAAGTGGTGTCTGATTTATTGCAAAAAAATCTTCGCGAAACAGACTTTATTGCACGTTATGGCGGTGAAGAATTTGTTGGCCTGATGCCGGAGACTTCTTTGGCTGGAGGCTATAAAATTGCAGAAAAAATTCGCTCATCGATAGAAAGTCTGGGGTTTCATTATCGTGATAGTCATGTCAGCATTACTATATCGTGTGGTATCAGTCTTTTCATCGAAAATGATACGCCTGAAATGGCATTTAACCGTGCGGACAAAGCACTCTATCAGGCGAAGGATGAGGGTAGAAACCGTTGTGTTATTATCGAGCCGGGCAAATAAACCTGCAGCATTGCTGTTTTTTTAAATTGTAAATCAGAGAAGTGTATTGATAGAATTAATTCTAGGAGGAGCGCGTTCAGGAAAAAGCCGGATTGCTGAACTAAGGGCTCAAACAGACTATACAACGAACCCGTCAAACAATAAAAAAATAGTTTATGTGGCGACAGCCAGAGTCTATGATGATGAAATGGCTGAACGGGTTAAACTACATAAACAAAGGCGTTCACAACAGTGGCTGCTGATTGAAGAACCTCTCGGATTAGCTAATGTGTTAGCGACACATAATCACCCGGATATCATTATTTTAATAGAATGTTTAACCTTGTGGCTGAGCAATTTGCTTTGTGATACTGATCCCAGTCAATTTTTAGGTGAAAAACAAAAATTTCTTGAACAATTACAGCAATCAAAAGCTAAGATCATTATGGTCAGTAATGAGGTAGGTCTGGGTATTGTGCCGATGGGTGAATTGTCTCGACGTTATGTTGATGAAGCAGGATTACTGCACCAGGAGTTAGCACAAATTAGCGATCGAGTGACACTGGTTGTTGCAGGTCTTGAACAAGATTTTAAAACACCGGGGTCATAAGATGAGTCAGTGGTTAACTAATCCAGTAGAGGAAATGTCAGATACTCATCTTCGGCAGGCACAAAACCACCAGAATCAATTAACTAAACCACAAGGTTCGCTGGGGGTACTCGAAGCAATTGCTGTTACCATTGCTGCCCTGCAAAAAACACAGGCCCCCTGTGTTAATCAGGCTCAGGTTCTGATTTATGCAGCTGATCATGGTATTGCACAAGAAAATGTTTCAGCATTTCCGCAGGCAGTGACCGCTGAAATGGTAAAAAACTTTTCAACAGGTGGTGCGGCCATTTGTGTCCTGGCTCATCAACACGGGCTGCCTTTACAGGTAATTAATATGGGACTGGTATCAGAGCTGCCGAACTTGCTGGCGGTTGAAAAACACATTATTGCTAAAGGCACCAACAGCTTTTTACAACATCAGGCAATGAGTGCTGAGCAACTGATGCAAACGTGTAATATTGCAAAAAACAAAGTGGATCAGGCAAAATCTGATGGCTGTGAATTATTAATTCCAGGAGAAATGGGTATTGCCAATACGACCAGTGCTACGGCACTGGTCTGTGCGCTTGAAGGTATTGAACCAGAAGTTATTACAGGGGCGGGTACAGGGCTGGATGATGAGGGTGTGACGCATAAAATTAATATTATTAAAGCATCACTAAAATATCATAAAAAACAACTGATAACACCATTAAAAACCTTACAATTCTTAGGTGGTTTTGAGATTGCCGCTCTGACTGCGACGTATATTCGTTGTGCTCAGCAGGGTGTTATTGCCCTTGTTGATGGTTTTATATGCAGTGTTGCCGCATTATTTGCCATTAAAATTAACCCACAGTGTAAAAACTGGCTGATTTTTTCCCATCAATCTGCCGAGCAAGGACATAAAATGGTGCTTGAACGTATTGGTGCTCAGCCGCTTTTAGAATTTAATATGCGCCTTGGTGAAGCAAGTGGTGCGGCACTGACTTATCCTTTAATCCGTTCTGCCTGTTTATTACATAATGATATGGCCAGTTTTGCCAGTGCAGATGTGAGTGAAAAACTTACTTAGCGTGATCGTTGATGGTAAGTTGTATTGATTAAGCATGGGCTGACATGAAACAAGAAAAATCAACAATAACCTTGTTACGACATGGAGAGCCAGAAGGCGGCACCGTCTTTCGGGGTATCACCGATGATTTGCTTACAGAGATGGGGTGGCAGCAGATGAATGATGCCGTTAATACCCTGAAAAATATTGATATTATTTTATCTTCACCGTTACGACGATGTGCTGACTTTGCAGAAAAAATGGCTGCTCAACGTTCTTTGCCCTTACAAAAAAAAGATGCGCTAAAAGAAATTGATTTTGGACAATGGGAAGGACAGTCAGTTGAGCAAATTGTCAGGGATTCAAGTAATCAATTAACAAACTTCTGGCAAAATCCTGTAGACAACCCCCCCCCTGATGGTGAACCTGTGCTTATTTTTCAAAAGCGGGTTCTTTCTTTTTGGCATAAGCTGATAGCCGCTCAAAAAGGCAGGAATTGCCTGATTGTGACTCATGGCGGTGTACAAAAGATGATATTGGCCAATGTGCTTAATATGCCCATCGAAGCGATGCATAATATTGAGGTCCCCTATGGCTGTTGTTCAGTATTTCATATCTATTATTCTGCAGCAGAATCTGCTGTGACTTTAAAATCTCATGGTATATACGCTGAGTAACTATGAGTGATCAATCCCTGTTTATGAAGGGTAGTGCATTAATTAAGACGTGTAATTTATTAAATTCAGGTGCCAGGAAAATATTTTATTGATCTAGATCAATAAAAGGAGTAATATAATAACCTACTAAATTACTCAAGTAATAGGAAGGTAATAAAATGAGAAGAAGCATAATGGTTTTTGGCTGTACTATGGAAGATGGTACGCAAGTGACGTGTAATGATGATGGTGTGGTTTCTGTGAGAGTTCACCCGGATCATTCTGTGACGGTAACGAATTCAAACAATGATGAAACGGAAGTTGATGGTAAGTGGGTTGGTTACGTACCAAGATTTAATTAAAATCTGCTAAAACACCGTATAATACCAGTCAATAGGTAATAAGAGCAGATGATGTCGTACGTAATGAGATATGGCGTATTTAAATTTCTGGTGACAAGTTTGTGTATCAGAGAGATAAATCCGCCATTGTTAAAAGGTATTCGCTTTAAAAAGGATTAATCAGTTTCTTTTATTAAATTAGCCAGATTAATAAGTTCTGATAAATTCCTGGCCTCCATTTTTTCCATTGCTTTAGCACGATGAATTTCAACAGTTCGGGTGCTAATATTTAATTCATAAGCAATGATTTTATTGAGCTTTCCAGCGACAACTTCGGTGAAAATTTCACGCTCTCTTGGTGTGAGTGTAGCAAATTTTTCCTGCGCATTATGTCTGATATCATAACTATCATGACGTTCATTATTAATTGCCAGAGCCTGTGAAATACGATCCAGTAATTGCTGATCACTGAATGGTTTTTGTAAAAAATCAACGGTACTGCTTTGACAGCCATAGGAATTTCACCATGACCTGAGATCATGATAATAGGTAAAAGTGTTTCCATGCTGGATAGTTTTTCCTGCAAATCCATACCACTCATACCGGGCATTCTGACATCCAGAATCAGGCAGCCCTTACGTTCTGCTTCAAATTGGCCAAAAAACTCATCTGCTGATGAAAAACATTCGACATCATAGCCTACAGACTTAATCAGCAAGCGCAGAGCAGCCCTGACATCAGGTTCATCATCCACAACAAATACGGTTTGCTGATTGAAATTATCAGTAGAGTTTAATGTTTGCATGGGTTAGTTGTTCTCCATAAATGGGTTAACGACGTTAAGTAAAGTTTAAGAAAAGGTTAAGTCAAGTTGAGATTTATCTCTTCGTCCAGTTTATCAGGTATTATTGGGATTGAGTGGCAATAGTATAGTGACGATTGTTCTCCCCTGAACATTGGACTGAATACTGATGTCGCCTTTATGTAAATCAATAATATGACGGCACATGGATAAGCCGATGCCAATGCCATTTTTTTTAGTCGTAGTAAATGGTTCAAAAAGTTTGTTTTTAATCGTCTCGGGTAATCCAGGTCCATTGTCACTCATTGTAATTTTATAATGAGATAAATCTTTTTGTGTTTTTATCACGATTTCAGGGCTGAGAATAGCATGGTCTAATACCGCATCAATCGCATTATTTAACAGGCTGAAAATAACCTGTCTAAATTGAATTTTATCAATATAGAGTGAAGTAAATTCGGTTTCATAATGAGTAACTAATTTAATTGGTGATGTTGGATTATCTAAGTCGGTTAAATGAATGCTCTCCTGAATAAGATCGTTGATGCAGGTTATTTGATAATTTAATACATTAACCTTAAGTTGAGAGCGGAGCTTACGAATGATTGTCGCTGCATTTTCAGCATTAATGACCACCCGTTTCATGGCATTGTGAATATCTTCAGAAGAGGCGTTATCCTGATATAGCCGCTGCATGGCCTGAGTGTAAGACAATATTGCTGTTAAGGGCTGGTTTAACTTATCAGCCAGAGAGCTTGAAATTTCTCTCATGGCACTTAAACGTGAAAATTGTTTTAATTCTTTGAAGTTCTTTTTCAATATACTGGTGTGGTTCGGCTTGTGGCTGGCGTATAGTTTTTTATTCGTTGAAGACTCCTTATTAGCTGAGGGCTCCTTATGGGTTGAGGACTCTTCAAGCAGAGATGAGTCCACCTTAACAGGGTAAAGTGTTAATAAATAATCGTCTTTGTCATTCCGGTCAGTACTGTCGGTGATATGAATATGAGGGTTTTTAATGATTATTACTTGATACAAGCCCTCTTTGTGCTTGAAATTCAAGTGAGTTTTAAATTGACTTATTGTGCTAAGGCTCTCTATGGCATTATTAAAATCGTTCTGTTTAAATTGTTCTGATAGCTGAGTGACTGGAGTGTTACTCAGGATATCATGGCCAAAAATGGTTTCTGCTGTCGGATTAAAATAATGAATGACACTTTTTCTATCGACAATAAGTATTGCTACCGGCAGATGATCGAATAGTGTCTGCGGGTTAACAATGACAGGTTCAGATTCTAATGCTAAATTAGACATAGTGATTCATTTTTTATTTATTTATTATTAATAAATTCATTATAGATAGAGTGGTCCGATCTTTACAATATGTAGAAACCGAAGTAAGGATCTTAAACTTCATTATTTTTTAATGGTTTTTATGTAATACTTTTGTTTAAAAGTCGTTCTATATCATTAAATACCGATATTAATCGAATTGTAAGCCATGACAATAAAAAATATGCCTAATAAACTGATTCATTCTCTGAAATTTCAAATCACTGCAATTTTACTGCTATTGCTGTCTTTGTTTTCCTTTGCCATCACCTACACGCTTTATGCCATTGATGAGCGGGAAAATGAAATGGCTGCTTTGCATTTAATTCATCGTCTGCAATTGATTACCAGTTATATGGATATGCAGAGTATGAATTATTTAAAAAATGCACCTAAAAGCAGTAGTGCGTATAAGCGTGATATTGATTTATATTATGATGACTTAAAAGGACAGCTGGAAAATAAAAATGAGATTATTAATTGTTTTTCTGAAGAGCACCTGACATCTGAGCTGACTAATATGGAAAGTGATATTGATTTAAATCTTGATAAAAAAACCAAAGCGCTTCTATCTCGTTTACAGGCAACCTGGAATCACTATTTCAAAGAATTAAATAACACCCTGGGTAGCAGAGATAATTCTCCGAAACTGGCGGCAGCTGCACAATATATCGCTGAAAATCAGAAAAATATTAAAGAAATTGAAGACGTCGTTGTGCAGCAGCTGCAAGCCGATCTTAAGGTGCGTATTGAGCAAATTAACCAGGTTAATAAAATGATATTAGCGATAGCATTTATTGTTGCTTTAGCCACTTTACTGGGCTTTTATGTAAAAGTGATCACTATAGTGGACCCCGAAAACTGGACAATAGGTTAAGATATAAGAGCTAACCTAATGGGGAACCTAAAAATGAGTAGAAAGAGAAAAT